>NZ_JACYFG010000061.1:356802-359912 GCF_014803405.1 Pelagicoccus enzymogenes | reverse complement strand
CCGATTACGGTGTCGTGTCCTGCTCCGCCGGAGATGGACTCGATTCCGTCGAGGTTTGTTTCGGAGAAGTCGAGCGTCTGGTTGGAGTAGTCTCCCGTGACGGTGACTCCGGAGTGTCCGTCCGCGGAGATGGTCTCGATGGAATTGTCGGCGTCGAAGTTGGAGTCGATCACGATCTCGGTGTCGTCGTCGGTGGCCTTTACGGTGTCGTTTCCTTCGCCTCCGTGGAAGTCGTCCGCTCCGTCGCCCTGGGCGTAGAGGAAGGTGTCGTCGCCCGCGCCGCCGTGGAGGTTGTCGTTTCCGGTGGAGGCGAGAATGGTGTCGTCCCCGTCTGATCCGATTACGGTGTCGTGTCCTGCTCCGCCGGAGATGGACTCGATTCCGTCGAGGTTTGTTTCGGAGAAGTCGAGCGTCTGGTTGGAGTAGTCTCCCGTGACGGTGACTCCGGAGTGTCCGTCCGCGGAGATGGTCTCGATGGAATTGTCGGCGTCGAAGTTGGAGTCGATCACGATCTCGGTGTCGTCGTCGGTGGCCTTTACGGTGTCGTTTCCTTCGCCTCCGTGGAAGTCGTCCGCTCCGTCGCCCTGGGCGTAGAGAAAGGTGTCGTCGCCCGCGCCGCCGTGGAGGTTGTCGTTTCCAGTGGAGGCGAGGATGGTGTCGTCTCCGTCGGATCCGATTACGGTGTCGTGTCCGGCCCCGCCGGAAATGGACTCGATCCCGTCGAGGTCGGTTTCCGAGAAGTCGAGCGTCTGGTTGGAGTAGTCTCCGGTGACGGTGACTCCGGAGTGTCCGTCCGCGGAGATGGTCTCGATGGAATTGTCGGCGTCGAAGTTGGAGTCGATCACGATCTCGGTGTCGTCTCCGGTGGCCTTTACGGTATCGTTTCCTTCGCCTCCGTGGAAGTCGTCCGCTCCGTCGCCCTGGGTGTAGAGGAAGGTGTCGTCGCCCGCGCCGCCGTGGAGGTTGTCGTTTCCAGTGGATGCGAGAATGGTGTCGTCCCCGTCGGATCCGATTACGGTGTCGTGTCCGGCCCCGCCGGAAATGGACTCGATCCCGTCGAGGTCGGTTTGGGAGAAGTCGAGCGTCTGGTTGGAGTAGTCTCCCGTGACGGTGACTCCGGAGTGTCCGTCCGCGGAGATGGTCTCGATGGAATTGTCGGCGTCGAAGTTGGAGTCGATCACGATCTCGGTGTCGTCTCCGGTGGCCTTTACGGTGTCGTTTCCTTCGCCTCCGTGGAAGTCGTCCGCTCCGTCGCCCTGGGTGTAGAGGAAGGTGTCGTCGCCCGTGCCGCCGTGGAGGTTGTCGTTTCCAGTTCCGCCGACTAGAATGTCGTCTCCGTCTTCCGCATAGATCGTATCATGCCCAGCGAAACCATGGATTTCGTTGTCGTTGTCGCTTGCCGTGTAGGAATTGTTTCCGCTGCTGAGGTGAATGAGACTGTCGTCTCCCGTCACAGTAACGGTCGCGGTGCTAGTAGTGGTTCCTCCATTGCCATCTGAGATTGTATAGGAGATTTCGATGTCTTCGCTGTCATCGAGCACCAAGTCTGGGAAGGCGTCTGCTGGGTCGTAGACGAGCTTGTTGTCTACAATGGATACAGTGCCTTTGCCCCCGACAACCGTAGCCTCTGTGATGGTTAAGGTATCGCCGATGTCTTCGTCGCTGTCGTTTGCGAGCACGTCGATTTCGATGGTGTTGCCTTCGGTGACGGCTGCGGTGTCCGCGCTGGCGACGGGGCCATCGTTGGTGTTTTCGACTGTGATGGCGACGATATCCGAGGCACTCTCCTCGCCATCCGAGGCCGTTACTTTTACGCAGAAATTGCCAACGTCTCCATTATTGGGAGTACCAGAGAACTGACCTGTGGCAGGATCGAAAGTGAGCCAATCAGGCAGCGATCCGTCACCGATAATTTCGCCAGACTCGTTGGTGAGTTCAGCGGTATAAGTGAGAGTGTCGCCAATATCTATGTCGGCGAAATTCGAACTTACGTCTAATTCAAACAGCGCGTCTTCGTCAACGGATTGGTCTGCGATGGCTGTCGCGGTGGGGCCATCGTTTGTATTCACTACTTGGATGCCGAAGGTTGACGATACGCTGGCTCCTGATTGATCGCTGGCTGTGACTGATACGGAGATCGTTCCAACGTTGTCGTTGGTTGGAGCGCCCGTAAATTCACCCGTTGCGGCGTTGAAGGACAGCCAGTCCGGGAGGGGATCGCCGTTTTCTAAGCTTGCCGCGTAAGTGAGAGAATCACCCAAGTCTTCATCCGAAAATGCAGCCGAAGCGTCGAAGGAGAATGCGGCGTCTTCCGTTGCGGTTTGGTTCGCGAGTCCGTAGGAGTCGCCATTCAACGTTACATTGTCGATCGTGAAGATCTCGCTGGAATGCGTGGTCTTGGCTTCGAAGGAAATGGTAAGGCTATCTCCTTCCGGGATGTTGGTAAGGGTGAAGGTTCCTGTATTGCCGTTGAGGTTTCCATCTTGCTGCAGGAGTTCAGTCGGAACTCCGTCGACTGTAGCGATCACTTGAAAGTAATCGTGCCAGGAACCGGAACTCTCCATGTCGCCCTTGCTTTGCAGGTCGAAGGACAGAGTCAGCTCTTTCTTCCCAGAAATGTCGATTGTTTCGGTCTGGAGCTTTACGAGGGCTCCATCGTCATTGCTGGTAGAGGTGCTTCTAGAGAATGCGTAGGCTTCATCGGAGACTCCATGGATTGGCGTCGCTGTCGCTGCGGAGGCGTCTGTCGTCCAAGAGGTCTCTCCTTGGTCGGAGGTACTGCCGTCACTCAATCCGGAGAAGTCTTCTTGCCACAAGACTTCTCCTCGCGTGGAGACGACAGTGGGTCCGTCGTTTGTATTTTCGACTTGGATACTGAAGTTGGAGGAGGCTGTTTCGCCAGCCTCGTCGGTGGCAGTGACGGTTACGGAGATTACTCCCACATCGCCGTTTTCGGGAGTGCCGGAGAGTTCGCCCGTCTCGGAATCGATGGAGAGCCAGCTTGGGAGCGGGTCACCGTTTTCGAGGGTGGCGGAGAAGGTGAGAGTGTCACCTGCGTCGACGTCTTCGAATGCGGTGGAGGCGTCGAGCGAGAAGGCGCTGTCTTCGTC
>NZ_JACYFG010000060.1:614-98398 GCF_014803405.1 Pelagicoccus enzymogenes | reverse complement strand
CTGCGGTTTCCGGAGCGGCAGTAAAGCAGCAGGGTCTTGTCCCTTGGGAGCTCTTGGATGCGTTCCGCAAAGTCGCTAGCGTAGAAGTCAATCACTTGGGCGCCTGCCAGCTTCTCGCTATCGGCCTCAGCCTGAGTCCTGACATCGACCAAAATCACGTTGTCTTGCTGGATCAGGGATGAAAAGCGTTGTGGGCTTGCCTGTTCGACATCGGCCTTCGCGAGCGCAGCGAAAAGGCCTAGGGACAGTAGGAAAACGAGGAAGCGTGGCATGATCGTAAGGTAAGTTACTCGCAATCGTCAGCGCAACAGCTGTCGCAGGAAGCGGTGAAACAATCGTCGCAAAGCGGAAGATTGCTCTCCGAGGGTAAGCTTCCCCCGCATTCCGTGCAGCGCCTGATGTCCTCTTGTTCCATGCTGTTCACTGTCAGATTAAACGAAAAAGCCGTTCCCGCGATTTCCCGAGAACGGCTTAAGAAGATCCTACTATTTGTCGAAGTGGTTGCGGCGCTTTTCTCCGACGCGAGACATCTGTAGTTGTTGGCCGGATACCCAGGCTTTCTTGAGCAACTTCAACACTTCCTTGGGCATTCCCTTGGGAAGGTCCACGGTGCTGTGGTCGTCGTAGATTTCGATGCGACCAATAAACTTGGCATCCAGTCCGGATTCGTTGGCTATGGCGCCTACGATATTTCCGGGCTTCACTTGGTGATTGTGGCCTACCTCCACACGGTAGCGTTCGATGTCGCCCGCTGGCGGAGGAGCTTCGCCGCGACGTTCGGGGCGTTCCGCACGTTCGGGGCGACTACGAGGTGAGTCTAGATCACGATCGCGTATAGGCCGCTCACGACGTGGGCCGCGATCGAAATCGCGGTCACCTCGAGCGCCTCGAGATTCCCGACGCGGTTCACGGTCGAGGGAAGCTGAGGAGCTGGACGGGCGAGGCTTGCCCGCTTGCAGCATCTTGAGCAAGGCAGCGGCAAGCGTTTCAGCGTCGGTTTCCAGGCTGGCCAACGCGTCGGTTACGGAGGTCCGCTCGCGATTGAACTTTCCTTCTTCGATGATTTCGCCGATCTGCTTCTCGAGTTTCGTTTGGCGTATCTGGGCTATCAGCTCACGCGACGGAGGCGGCATGGGCTGCATTTGCTGGCGAGTGGTATCCTCGATGTTGCGCAGCTTGCGGAAGTCGCGACGGGTGAGCAGCAGGATAGCTTCGCCGCTTCGACCCGCTCTTCCTGCCCGGCCAATACGGTGAATGTAGGGCTCTGCGTCATCCGGTATGTCGAAATTGAATACATGGGAGATTCGATCCACGTCGAGTCCGCGGGCCGCGACGTCGGTTGCGACTAGGATGTCGATCTTGCCTTCCTTGAGCAGGGAAACTGCCTTCTCTCGTTTGCCTTGCGAGATGTCGCCGTGAATGGCCTCCACCGCATGCCCGGATGAGGCCAGCTCGTCGGCGATCTCGCTGGCTGCCGATTTGGTGCGGGTGAATACGATGGCTGCGTCGCGTTCCTCGGTCTCCAGCAGATCGCCCAAGACTTCGATCTTGTGGCGCATTCCGTTGCACTTGATGAAGCGTTGACGCACGGTCGAAACCGTCGCGGTGCTGGCCTTGATGGCGACCGTTACGGGATCCTTAAGCTGCTTCTTGGCGATGGCAGCGATGCGCGGCGGCATAGTTGCCGAGAAAAGGGCGGTTTGGCGCTCCGCAGGCGTATGCTCGAGAATCCACTCTACGTCTTCGATGAAGCCCATGCGCAGCATCTCGTCAGCTTCGTCGAGGATGACGTGCGAGATGCGGGAAAGGTCGAGGCTACCGCGGCGAATGTGGTCCATGATTCGGCCCGGCGTGCCCACTACGATTGCGGGCTTGCGTTCGAGGGCACGGAACTGGCGGGTGAAGTCGGTGCCTCCGTAGATGGCGGTGACGCCGAGCTTCTTAAGGTTGCGTCCGTAGTTGGAAATCGCCTCGGAAACTTGCAGTGCGAGCTCGCGAGTGGGTGCGAGAATGATGGCCTTGGGGCCTTCGTCCTTGGCGTCCAGCATAGAGAGCAGAGGCAGGGCGAAGGCGGCGGTCTTCCCGGTGCCGGTTTGGGCCTGGCCGATGAGGTCGCGGCCCGAAAGCACGACGGGAATGGCTTTCGCCTGAATGGGCGACGGCGTTTCGTAACCGATATCGACGAGCGCGTCTTGCACCGGTTGGCTTAGAGATAGATCCGCAAAGCGGACAGAGTTTTTCTGTTCGATTTCTTGTTCAGACATGGTCTGCGTTTGGCTAGTTGACCGACTCGGCGAATGCGTCCTGCATAGCCCCAATCGATCTGTTTATAAGCCGGCAGCCTTTAAATGTCCCAACAAGTAGCCCCAGCTCACGATATGAAGGTGGCGTGGATGACAGGGAATCGAGAAACAGCAAGGTTTATTTTTGGATTGGCTTGTGCCTGACGAACGGGCCTTGTTGTGCCGCGATGAGTTTTGACTACGAGGAACTGGACTATCAGCCAACCGAATTGGGAGACTTGATGCTGCGCCGCCGGCGTTTGCCTCAGTTGGGAGACCTGGACATTTTCGAGGTCAAGCTGGGGGACTACTTCCTCATGTCTTCGCTCTATCACGAGGCTGAATGGCAGCTTTCAAAGCTAGGCCTGGCGGCGACGGAAGGCGAAGCCCTGGACGTGGTGGTCGGGGGGCTTGGCTTGGGCTATACTGCGGTTTCGGCTTTGGAGGACGAGCGGCTTGCTTCCTTGGTGGTGGTGGACTACCTGAAGCCTGTTATCGAATGGCACCAACGCGGATTGGTTCCCATGGGCGAGACCTTGAACTTGGACGAGCGGTGCCGCTTGGTTCACGGCGACTTCTTCGGCATGTCGCGAGACGTCAGCAAAAGCTTTGATCCCCTGTATCCAGAAAAGAAGCACGACGCTATTTTGCTGGATATCGACCACACGCCGACCAACGTGCTGCATCAGACCAATACGCGATTCTACACGGAGGAGGGACTGCGCGAATTGGCAACGCGGCTGAAGCCGAGAGGCGTATTTGCGCTTTGGGCGGATGGAGAGCCAGAGGCCGATTTCACCAAGCACCTGCAAAAAGTTTTTGCGGAGGCGGAGGCCCACAAGGTTGTGTTTGCCAATCCCGTCACGAAGGGGGAATCTTGCGGAGCGGTCTACGTGGCCAAGCTTGCCTAGCCGATGAGCCGCCTTCTGAAACGCTGCGCCCAAGGGGTGAGGGTTAACATAGTGCCAGGGCTGGTTTTGCAGTCGATCGCCTGCGTGGTGGTAGGCGTTTACTACTTCGTTCCGGAAGCTCGCGGAGCTTACGATTGGATCGCGAAAGTGAAAGTTGATTACGGCTACTGGTATTCCGCGGTCACTACCGGGGTTTTCGGAGGGCTCGTGCCCTTCCTGTATCTGGTTTCCGTCGGCAAGGTGGAGCGATCCGACTTTTGGGCAGTTGGGATCTTCTTCCTTGGAGCTTGGAGCTGGAAGGGGATAGAGATCGATTTTCTGTACCGCATGCAGGCGATTCTGTTCGGCAGCGATAATCAGGCGCTGACGGTCTTGAAGAAGGTGCTCTTCGACCAATTTGTATTTTGCCCGGTCTGGTCGGCCCCGGTGACTGCCTTGCTCTACCGCTGGAAGGATTGCGGGTTTTCTTGGCGACGGTTCAAAAGAGAGCTCGACCGGGATTTTTTCCTCCTAGAGGTCTTGGGCGTACTGGTTGCGATTTGGGTAGTATGGATTCCTGGTACCGCCTTCATTTACTCTATGCCGAGCTCGCTGCAACTGCCGCTCTTCCAACTGGTACTCTGCTTTTTCGTGCTGCTCGTGAGCGTTATCGGCAAGAAGCGGGTGGACAAGGTCCTCGCCGAATCCTGACGTTTTTGGTTGTTGGGGAACCGCTCGCTGGTAGTTTGCCGCCATGTCTGAAGAGTCGATAAGTGAACGACGCGAGGTGACGCTCCGCGGCGAGTACGTGGAACTGAACAAGCTGCTGAAGTTCGAAAACGTGGTGATGAGCGGGGGAGAGGCCAAGCAAGTGATTAGCTCGGGCCTGGTCTCCGTAGACGGCGAAGTCGAGGAACGCGTGCGCCGCAAGTTGGTGGCCGGTAATCGCGTGCAGGTGGCGGGCTTGGAAATCGCCATCTTGGCAAAGCCGGAATGAGTTTCAAACCGCCAGGCTATTGTCCCAATTGCGGTGACTATGTGGAAGAGGGGGCCGCGGCCTGCGAAAGCTGCGGCAGCTGCCCCGAGACAGGATGGAACGAAGATTCCATTTATGACGGGATCGAGTTGCCGGAGGAGTTCGCTCCCGAAAAAAGCGATAGCCGCCTTCTGGGAACGGTCATCAGCATCGGCCTGGTAGCTTTGCTGGTTTACGTATTCGTTTTCCGGTGACGGCTATTGGTTAGCCTTGATGCGAATGAAGACCGCGTTGGCCTGCGTGAACGACTGAGACGTCGTGAGCTCTAGCAAGGCGTCGCTGTCGGTCGAGATCGTTGCGGAAAGGTCGGACCAAACAGTTAGGTTCGTGGACCATTCGAGGCTAAGCACGATGTCGGTCTTGGCGAATCTTGGTATGCTCACTGTGAGCGTTCCGTCGCTGTTTCGGGTGAGGGAGGGGGGCGTCGGTATGGAGGCTGGGTCCGACGGATCGCTGCCGAGGGCGAACTCCATGAAATTGGGTGCCCAGTCTAGGTCGGGGTTGGCGACTGCCCCCTGTTCAGACTCGTCCGAGACAAATCCGACGATCCAAGCTTGGAAGGGGGAGTTCGAAAGAGTTCCAAATCTCGAGGAACGAAATAGTGCACCTTGATCCCCCGCTAGGATGAATGTATCCTTGAAAAAGATACAATCGTTAAATGGAGCGGTTCCGGTGCTGGTCGTGATTGGTTTCCAATTACGCCCGTCGGTCGAAAGATAGTTTTGCGCGGCGCCAGTGTTGCGCCTCAGGCCGTGGGCAAAAAAGATATCGTTGCCCCAAGCAAAAGATTCCGCCTCGAAGTCCTGCGTTTCCTGGTTGGAGGTCCAAGTATCTCCTCCGTCCGTGGAGTACCTTATATCTGCAGCAAAGCCGCTTCCGAGCAGCTCCCCTCCCAGCTGGGCCAAGGCGTGTAAGCCTTTCCAGCTGTCAAATCCGCTTTCCTTGGCGAGGTCCTCCCAAATCAAGCCGTCCGCGGATCGCAACAGTATCAGCGAATCCTCTATCGGGTCAGCTCCGAATCGGTAGCCTCCGACCAAATAGCTTCCGTCGCGGAAAAGAATGGTTGCGTCTTCAGAAACGTTAATCGTTTCTCCGTAGAGGTAATTGCTCGTCCAATTACCTTGGTCATCTCTCAGGTGGACGCTGCCATCACTCGCAATAACCGCGAATTGATTGGCCAGAGGGTTGTATGCTGCGCTCACGAATCCGCGTGACCCTACGGTTGCGCTTGTGGTGTAATCGCTTGTCCAGGTTTGCCCATCCGGGGACATTATGACAGTACCGGTCCAAGAGGTCGTGCCGGTCGAACCACCTCCCACTGCCATAAATTCGGAACCGGTCCAAATCACGTCGTAGAAGAATTTGTTGAAAGCGGCGGAGCCTCCAGACTGAGTCCAGCTAGCTCCGTCTGCGGAACTCAGCACAGCTCCGGGAGTTCCCACTGCAACGACGTGGGTGCCGTTCGCCGCCAGGTCCTGCAGGTTTAAATTGCTACCGATGTTGGCGCTCGTGAATTCGGTTATGGGGTCGCTCACTTCGACGGTGGCGCTGGCGGTATAAGTGCCACCCTTCATGTCAGACACGGTCAGGTTCAAGGTATAGGTTCCTCCAACGGGGAATGAGTGATTCACTGCAGCGGAACTAACTTCGACCGTTCCATCGCCGAAATCCCAGTGATAGGAAAGCGAGTCCCCATCTGGATCACTCCCTTCAAAAGAGAAGGCCACTTCGCTTCGAGCTTCCCCGGTAGAGGATGCAGTCAGGGTACCGCTGGGAGATTGGTTTCCTGAAAAATCTCCGAGGTTGACTACTATGTCCAGATAGGAGCCGCTGCTGTTCTGCCCGGCTCCGACTGGCGTTATATGGACTCCGGAGGCGATATCCGAGAATGTTCTCCCCAAAGCCAGTCCCGCGTCTGTCCTTCCATCAGGAGAGCCAGGTGTCGTATCAATCAACATGGAACGTGTATTGAAGGAAATTGGACGTTCCCAGAGGAGATAGGCGCCTCTTGAAAGGTTCGGGATCCCGGGATACTTCATGCGGTGGCCAACCCAGTAGTACTGCTCAGAGCCGGATTTAGGAATCCTAAGTGCCTGAATTCCGGAAGCCGCAGCGCTGTCGAATGAATAGACGCGGTAAGTGCCGCTATCGTTTCCTGATGTCAGGTCCTCGAAGTTGCTTTCATCCAACCAACCGAGTCTCCGCTTTGCCGGCATGTGAAAGTGTCCCACTTGCACCTCACCATCTCCCATCACGTCAAATATGTCTCCGTAGTCGATTTCCGCTCCGCTTGGATCGATGGGGTCGAGGGACGCTGCGTTGCTATTGTCGAACTTCCAATAAGTAGCGTGGGCGAGACCATAATTGTGTCCCAGCTCGTGGAGGCAGGTCTCGGCGTTTGCCTTGCCGTTCAGCCACTGTTCTCGACCTCCCACTGAGGCGAGACCGGCGAATTGGGTCCACTCAAAATCCAGTTTTGGAAAGATTACTGAAACGACTTCGTATTGGGAGTTCGGATTCGCATTGCCGTCTGCCATATACGCCGCAACTGCAGCATCATGAAGATCGTCTGTATTGGAAAAGCTGGTACTTGCGGCAAGTTGATAGACGGACTCGGTGACGGCGACATCAACTGTCGTTTTGTTGTACGAGTACTCCGTCAAGTAAGGAGCGACGTTGTTATCGATCAAAGCTTCTAGATCTTCCTTGCTGTAAGGAGTTTCCGGCAGATCAGAGAACGCGACGCGTATGATTAGGTAGTCTCGTACCTCGTCAGGGGGCGGTGCCGCTTCCACTTCTTGGGCCAATTGGAACGCCTCAGCACTGAACGGGGCGCCTTCTTGAGGGAGTTTAGCGAGGAAAGCTGGGCTACCAATCGCTAGGCCAGGACGCGCATCGAGCTTGCCCAGGAGGCTTTCCAATTGGGCGATGGATTGGGAACTGGCGAAATGGAATCGGTAGCCACCGGAAACGGCCACAAGAGGTTCCGCATCTATTTTGGCGCCGTTCAGGAAATCCGCTGCTGGATCGACGTTCGCCAAGGGAAGGTGATCCGAAGCCCAAGCGGCATCCTCTGAACCTAGTTCTTGAAAAATCGTGGTGCGCACGACGCTTTTCCCGGCGAGTTCTATCCCCTGCAGGGGTACCTTCTCCTTGGATAAAAAAAGTCGAGGTATGTCACTTCGAGATATGGGTAAGCGGCGTCCGTCCGCAAATTGCAGCGAGTGCCGTTGGTCGTCGTTGCTCGAATCATGGTCGCAGATGATCACCGCCCGATAGTCGGCGATTTCTGTGAACGGGCGTTCCACGATAGCTTGGATTTCGGGGGGCAAGCTTGCGTACGCGGCATAAGAGAAGGCGAGGTCGAGGGCGCGTTGAGGGTCGGACTCCATCAACTGCGACATGGCTTCGGCTCTCGCTCGGGCTTGTTCCAAGATCCTTTCGGGAATATCCGTGTCGCTGTTCGCGAGGACAAGCGATTGCTGAAGCAGCGTTTTTCCGGAGCTTTCAAGCTCCTCGACGAGCTGAGCTAAGCGAGGGCGAGGGGCTGAGGCATCTTTGGAAGCGGGCCCAAGTAGCGGGAAGAGAATGGCAAAGCTGGCGACCAGCGTCAGGGAGAGGAGAGTGAATAGGGTCCGTTTTGCTTTCCAAATCTTCATAGGGCACAGGTTCGAGGACTTTCGGAGGGCTCAGTTCGACCTCATCGGCCGGACGGTAGCGAAAGATAGCAAAAGATTAGATTGGAATGCATTTTTTTACAACGTCCAATGGGTCGGCGGTCCTGAGACACTCAGCCGAATTTTCTTTTTTGTTCAGTTCGTTAAGCTAGGGTGGCCCGCATGTTAGCCGACGAGCAAAAGACGAAACAGACCTTCCGCTGGGATTGCGTGCGGGGCGGCTTGTCGGGGATCGTGGAAACGGGATATGGCGGCTTTGCCTTGATCGTGGCGATCGGGATTTTTCATGCTCCTGATACCGTAAAGGGAATCATCGCCGCAGCTGGCCCGCTGGGGCTGCTTTGCAATCCGCTTAGCTTGAGCTTGTTTTCGCGTATGAACTTCACGGCGAGCCAACTGACGGCTTGGATCGCCTACCTGTCTGGAATTGCCCTCGCGATCGCGAGTTTCGCCGAGACGCTTTTGGGCTTCCTCATTCCAGCCTGTTTCGCATTTGCGCTGTCGGCTCAGTCAATGCCCTTGCTGGTGCAGATCTGGACCTTCAATTATCCCTCCAACAAGCGGGGAGCGTACCTATCGATCAGCATGATGGTCAACGTGGCGGCTGCCTTTGGCTTCAGCGTGCTGGGCGGATGGATACTGGACACCAACATTGAAACCTACCGCTGGGTTTTTCTGGCGATCGCTTTGGCCTATATCCTCACCGGCGTCGCCGTTTCGCGGATACCGTCCAGTTCAGTTCCCAAGGGTGTCGCCCAAAACCCGCTGCAAAACCTTGGCTACGCGATCGAAGACAAGAAGTTCGGCGTACTGCTGGTCAGCTGGATGTTTCTCGGCTTCGGAAACCTTATGGTGCTGCCACTGCGCGTGGAGTACCTCCTGCAGCCAGAGTATGGAATCGTGGCCAGCAAACTGACGGTCATGATGGTGACGATCGGGATCCCAGCCGCGTTCCGTTTCCTGACGTCCCGCGTCTGGGGCTACCTTTTCGACCACTTGGATTTCATGCTGCTGCGCATCGTCCTCAATGCCATGATCATGTTCTCGATCATTCTTTTCCTGACGACTGCCAACATGTGGGTTATCTACGCCTCGGCGGCGGTACTTGGAACAGCCATGGCTGGCGCCAACATCTCCTGGAGCTTGTGGGTCACCAAGTTCGCTAAACCCGAACGGGCTTCTGCCTACATGAGCGTGCACACCTTCACGACCGGCATTCGCGGGATCTTGGCCCCTTTTCTCGGCTTCTATCTGATTTCTGGAATGGGGGCTACCGGTACCGCGATCGTGGGCTCTTCCTTGGTATTCGTTTCCATCGTGATCGTATCCGCCATGTACGTGACCTTACGGCGTAGCGGACGCCCAGTGCAGGCCTAGAGACAAAGCAAGAAAAGGGCTCATCAACATTTTGCGGGAATTTTGAGTTTTCCGGTGGGAAGTGCCCTTGCGGCACGATTCAACCAAGCAAATCGCGGGACAAGGCCGCTTCCCACCGTTGCACGGGCTACTTTGCCAGCAATTTCTACTGCTTCTGTTGATGAACCAAAAAAAGACGCCTCCCAATGGGAAGGCGTCGGAAAGCGTGTGAGTCGTCGCGCTGTTCTTTTAACCCTTGAACTTGAAGGGGACGTTGATCTTGCAAGCGATCGCGGAGCCGCCCTTCTTGGCTGGGTTGAAGCGCCATTGCTTAACGGCGTCGAGCACGTTGGAGTCGAGCGCTGCGTCGGTTGACTTGGCGATCTCGGCGCTGACTACGAATCCCTTCTCGTCGATATTGATCGTCGCCATCACCATGCCTTCCAACTTGTTGGGATTGTCCGGAGCCACGCTCTTCTTGATCGATGGTTGCTCATCCCAGTCGTTGGCATTGAGGGCTGGGAGTGCAGTAAAGGCTAGCGCGGCAAGCAATAAGGCGTGTATCGCAGTCTTAATTTTCTTCATGGTAATGGATTTCAGTTGATGTTGGGATGATGGGATTTTCACGTTCGCAAGGTACCAGCCCTTGCTGCTCTAAAAAATCGGTAGCCTCCCAATCTTCCGTAGCGAAATCGTGGCAAAAGCGTTGAAAAAGATGGGGAATACACCTCGTTTTACTCAAAAAACATTCATTTACCCCAGGTTCTGAGTAACGGACTCTACCGCTGCCCAGCGAAAAGGCTCTAGGCGCCTGTACTCTCTCCCAGTCAGCAACTTGCGAAGCGGTATAGAAGCGCTTAAGATTAAGCATGGTGATCGGAGTCGTTAGAGAACGCAAAACGGAAGAAAATCGTGTCGCTCTCACGCCGGCGGGCGTGGAAACCTTGCTGGCAGCAGGACACGAGGTCTGGGTGGAGAAAGAAGCGGGCGAGGCGAGCGGATTCAGCGACGAGGACTACCGCGCGGCGGGAGCGAAGCTCTCGCAGGGGAGCGAGGAAGTCTGGCGAGGCTGCGAATTGGTCACTAAGGTGAAGGAACCCGTTTCAGAGGAATATTCGCTCATCAGGCGGGGACAGATCGTATTTGCTTACTTCCATTGCGCTGCGTCGCTGGAGCTCACCCAGGCGCTCTCGAATTCTGGCTGCATCGCCATCGCCTACGAGACGATTCAGGAGCGAGACGGCAGCCTGCCGCTGCTTACGCCCATGAGCGAGGTCGCGGGGCGTATGGCCATCCAGCAGGCGGCGAAGTACTTGGAGCGGGAGCATGGGGGGCGAGGCGTCTTGCTGGGCGGAGTGCCGGGGGTGGCTCCCGCCAACGTGGTCATTATCGGAGCAGGGGTCGTAGGAACCAATGCCGCCAAGATGGCGGCCGGTTGGGGCGCTCGCGTTTCTATCCTGGACGTGAACCTGCAGAAGCTTCGCTACCTCTCAGACGTGTTGCCGCCCAATGTGGTTACCCTGATGTCGAATCCGCTGAACATTCGCGAAGCCTTGCGCGAAGCTGACGTGGTGATCTCAAGCGTCCTGATTCCAGGGGCGAAGGCTCCGAAGTTGGTGAAACGCGAGCATTTGGCTCTGATGAAAAAGGGGGCCGTAATTGTCGATGTGGCCATCGACCAAGGGGGTTCCACCGAAACCTCGCGACCGACCAATCACGTAAACCCAATCTACGAGGTCGACGGCATCGTGCACTACTGCGTCACGAATATGCCGGGAGCGATGCCCATGACGTCGACCTTGGCCCTCACCAACGCCACGCTTCCCTACCTTCTGCAGATTGCGGGCAAAGGCTGGAAGAAGGCCTGCCGCCGATCAAAAGCGATCTCAAGCGGCGTAAACACGGTCTACGGAAAAATCGTCTTTCAACCAGTGGCAGAAGCTTTCGGGCTGCCGTACCAAAAACTGGATACGCTCCTAGATTAGACGGGGAAAGCTGCAGCGCTGATTTTGTCCATTTTGGGCGTGAATATTCCCGGTGCCCTGCAAGGATACGCGCGATGAAGATTTTCAGGTCCTTCTTGTTGTCCGCGATCGCGGTGTTTTTCCTGGCCTGCACGGCGCAATCCGCGAGAGAGAAGGCGGGGCCTCCCCTGAAGGTTTCGCAAAAGACTCGAGTCGCCATTCCGAAGAGCGGCCTGGGCAAGGAATACATGTTCTCGACCTCCTTGATCCCGCAATCGGTAGCCGCCACGAGCAAGGGAATGCTGGGGCGCGTCGTTTTCTTCGAGCAATTCGAAGACGGGCTCGACATGTACGAGACGACCCGCGGCAGGGTGGTGACGGAAGACCTGCCGGCCAGGCGGCTGATGGCGACCTTTCCCATTATCGACGATTCGGGGAGCGACATTGTTATCGACTTCAACGCTGGCATGAGACGGCTCGCCTACGGAAACTGGTACAGCATGGACACGCTTTTCGACGCGCGACAGTTCGAGCGCAGCGCGGAGCTTCCGCAGGCCCGCGTCTTCGAGGTCGTATCAGAGGATGGGATACTCGCCATTCGCCAGGCCGTTCAGGCGAGAAGCCGGGTCAACGATCCGGACTTGGAGACCCGCTACGAGATTCGCTACTTCCTCGAACCCTACCGCAGCAGCGACTTTCAGGCAAAGGAACTGAACTCCGAGGAAAATCGTCACCTCCGCTTCTTTCAGGCGGCAAGCAAGATAGAGCTCGAGAGCGGGCGCCTGACGCAGAACATCAGTCGATTCGACGTCAGCGAACCGGTCGTGTTTTACTACAGCGCCAATACTCCGGAGAACCTTCGGGAGGCAGTGGAAGAGGGGATCCTGTACTGGAACAAGGCTTTCGGAAAAGAGGTGATCCAGGCGAGAATGGCGCCCGAGGGAGTCACTGCGCCCGACCCCAGCAGAAATATCGTGCAGTGGGTGCCTTGGGACCTCGCTGGCTTTGCTTACGCGGACGCCTTGGTCGATCCGCTTACTGGAGAGATGATTCGCGGACAGGCGTACCTCACAAGCGCATTTGACTTCCAAGGCACCGAACGCGCTCGACGCCTGCTACGGTCCCTACGCGCTCTGGTCGACGAGGATGAGTCCAAGGAAAAGGAGGATGAGGGAGAGGATGAGGCGCTGCACGCTTTGCACATCGGCCAGGCGGGATGTCGGATGGATACGATAGAATTTGCCAAGAAGCTCGCGGACGGCCTGGAGGAAGTTCTTTCCCAGTCGGAGCTATCCGACCAGGCGGTGCAAAGAATCGCCGAGGCTTACGTGCGCGACGTGACAGCCCACGAGGTGGGGCACGTTCTCGGCTTGCGCCACAATTTCGCAGCGAGTCTCGACGCTACGCTTTCGCCAAAGGAACTCGACCAGTTCTTGCAGGACTTCATCGAGGGGGCTGATCTCGAAAAGTACAAGGAGAAGAGCAGCGGAAACTCTGTGATGGAATATCCCATTTTCGCGGCATCTATTTTCGATGGTTGGAAAATCGCCAATGCCGATGAAGCGCTCGCTTACGACGCTGCCGCAATCCGCTTCGGCTATTTTGATGACGAAGGAATACTCGAAGGAGAGCTAAGTTTTGGATCGGAGGAGGAAAGCGGAATCTATGCGGACGTAGCGCGGCGGGACTACGGACTGGACCCTATCGAGGCAAGCTATCGCGACCTTTCCGTAGCTAGCCGACACTTGCCCAATGCGGTGATCGAACGATTCATCGCAGGCAGAGCTCCCATGGATCCGCGCGATCGCAAGAAGCTTGAAGCGGTAGAGCTCAGCGTGAGCCACTACGCGCGACGGTTTTCGGAGCCGGTTAATCGCATCCTTAAATGGTTCGACAAGTCCACCCGTTCATTGGTGGTCGAAAGGGAATTCGCCTTCGTGGGAGACATCAATGAAGAGGAACGGCTCGACGAGCATTGGAAACGCTTGGAGAAAAGCCTGGAGGCGCTTGGCGGGGTGGACCAAGTCGTCTTCGCCCATTTGCCAGTTCGCATTGGGCTGAAGTCCAAGGACAAGCTCGAGCGCCTCGAGAAGGCGCAGAAAATCGAAGCTTCCGTCCTCAAGGAATCGCTTGAGGAACTGTTGGATTCCGAGGCCTACTCTACTTTTGTCGGTTTGGATGGAGAAACCTACACTTGGACTGATGAAGAGAAGACGGTGATCGTGGAGCGCAGTTCCGTGCTGTTTGAGAAGCTTGAGGAGGCGGTACTGCTGCAGACCTTGGAACGCTTCGAGAATGCTCCGCGCGATCTAGGTTTGGCGGCAACGGGCAACCTGGACGATGAGGACAGCGTGGCGACTTTGGAGAAGCGAATCATCGCTTTAGCAAAGTATGTCATTTTGAAGAGGGAAAAG
This sequence comes from Pelagicoccus enzymogenes, assembly GCF_014803405.1. NCBI lineage: Bacteria > Pseudomonadati > Verrucomicrobiota > Opitutia > Puniceicoccales > Pelagicoccaceae > Pelagicoccus > Pelagicoccus enzymogenes. Next base: position 84,779 of record NZ_JACYFG010000060.1, on the reverse strand, counting down.
AAGCCGACCATCAAAGGGAAAGTCGACAAAGCGTACGTAGAAGTTCCGGATTTTGAATACGCCTATGAAACGCGTATGGCAGCGGCCAAGGCATTGAACGACAAGACGGGCTCCTTCGAGTCTTGGTCGAAAGAGGCGAAGCAGTCGATTCACGCAGAGCTTAAAAACGCAGTTGAAGGATCACTGAACATCGGTCTTTTCAAGGATTTCGACGATAAGATCTTGTCGCGCTCCCTGCGTGAGTGGTACCTGCAACAGCAAGGTCTGTTGAAGCTGCTGCCTCCGGATCCTAAGAAGTAAGGGACGCTTCCTGCCCTCGCACCTGGACGCTCGCTGCACCCCACGCTGTTCAGTACGGGGGTCACGACGAGCGTTCCTCCGGAATTCATAAGGCAACGGAAAAGCGCTACGCCGTTTGACTTGCGGCGTTTAAGTCTTACAATTGTAAGACATAAAAGGGAAACAAAGAGAAGGGGAGACCGAATCTCCAGAAATCAACATATCGCCACTGATCGACATGGTTTTCATTTTGTTGATTTTCTTCATCGTAACGACGGTTTTCGTCGACGAGAGCGGCTTGGGGATCGACACCCCAACACCGGTTCCGCCCACCATCGAAAACGACAGCGAGCCCGTTGTGTTGCGAGTTAGCGAGGGTGGATCCGTATACTATCGGAATCGCGAAATCGCGAAGGATGCAATCGCATCTGCCATCGTTAACGAGAGAAATGGAGGCGGCTCAGGATCCGTGATCATCGAAGCTCACGAGAGAACCAAAGTCTCCGCCGTATCCGAAATACTCGACATTTGTTCCGCCTTGGAAGTCGAGAAGGTCGTTACCAAAACCGCTCGAAGCGCGACGGAATGACGACTTCGGTACTCACTCCGCGACCTGGCGGGCGCGACGCTGCGTGTAGGCATCCCGCACAGAAACGTAGGGATCGATTGCGGAACGTCGCATGGAGTCGTAGAGATCCATCAGGGCTGGAAGGCGATTGGTGAACTCTACGATCCGCAAAGTCATGCGATCGCTGTCGTCGTCGATCAAGGAAGCTGGTTCGGGGAGCGGTTCCACTGTGTCGTCCACGAAATCGCCGGCGAAATCGCGCAAGCTGGTGGGGCCCATAAATGGGATGACGAGATAGAATCCATGCCCCATTCCCCATGAGCCCATCGCTTGTCCGAAGTCTTCCCTGCTGGTCTGCAGTTCAGGCATTTCGTCAGAGATTTTGAAGATGCCTCCGAGCCCTGCAGTGCTGTTGACCAAAAACTGTCCCGTTTCTTTTCCCGCGTTTCCGAAGCGACCTTGAAACACGTTGCTTACGAAGCGGGAAGGGAATTTGGCGTTGTCGAAGACGTTGCCTAGCCCTTTTTCCACGGGGTCGGGAACCACTTTCGCGTAAGTGCGGGCGAATGGCTTTGCGACCTTGCTGTAAACGACGTCGTTGAAACGGAAGATCGCCCGATTCAGCCCCTCCAAGGGGTCGTTGATGGGAGGCACGACGGTCTCTTCGAAGTCTTCCTCGAAGAGGTCTTCCATATCCAGTCCGTCCTCTTGGGCGGGAGCGAGGGACGCGGTGATCGCAACGGTAACAGCTGTCAGGATCGTGCGAGAAGCTTTCATTTGCGCTATTTGTCGTACTCTTTTATTTTAGACTCGATGAGCTCGAGTAGTTGCTCAGGAGTCTTGGTCTGCAGGAACTCGTCAAACTGTCCCCGGTAGTTGGATACAATGCTGGTTCCCTCGATCAAGATGTCATAGACTTGCCAGCCTTGGGACTTCACGTTAGCGAGTCGGTAGTTTACGGATACAAACGTGTTTTTGTAGGAAACCGTCGTGAAGATTTCGATCTTGTTGGAGCCGAGGTCATCGGTCTTGAGGAAATTGATTTTCGGCTTGTCCGCCCCTGCGAGCTCGTGCGTGTAGGCCTTGATCAATAAATCCGTAATGAGAACCGTGATACGATCGCGTTGAGCTTCGCTCAACTGGTTCCAGTTGCGGGCAAGGGTGCGCCGAATAATAATCTCGAAGGAAAAGCTCTTCTCCAGCTCGCTGAGGATTTGCTTCCGCGTTTCCTCTACGCCTCGGGCTTCGGTGTCGTGCAAAATGTCGATGACCGAGGAAATGGTTTTCTCCAATTGCTTTTGCGGATCCGTTTCAACGTTTGCCTGGGCGAGGGAAGCTATTCCGAAGCAGAAAAGGGCAAATACGTTCAAAAATATGCGTGGACTCATGGAGTGCATGTGGCTTGGTAGCTTATACGCTTTGGGCTCGGTTATGATTTAGGTGAGAGTACTGTTATTCGATGACGGATCCGGATGCGAACTTGCTGATCAAGCTTTCGATATCGATTGCCGGTTCCGTGTCGACGATTGGGCCGCTCAATGGGCTGCTGATTCCTTCGATCTTTGTTCCGGGGTAAACGGAGATGTACTTGTCCCCGATCAAACCGTTGGTCTTGATGGCAGCAGTGGCGTCGTCCCAGAGCTCAATGTCCTCGTCGATCAATAGCGCGACTTCCGCTTTCAGCGTTTCCGGGTTCAAGGTGATGGGGCCGACTGTACCGATTTTCACTCCAGCGATGGTGATGTTGCTCCCGGAGCTGAGCCCGCCGATGTTGGTGAAGACGGCGGTAACCTTTTGGCTGTCGTTGCCCAAGAAGCGGCCACCTCCAATTTGCACGGCCATGTAGACAATTGCGGCCAAGCCTACGAGGACGAAGAGGCCAACGGAGAAGTCGATTTTCTTGCTGTTCATTTTGGATAGAAGGAAGGGTACCTATTCGGTCGAAAGCTGCGGAGTGAGGAAGAGTTTTAGGTCTTCGGGAGAATCGGAGAGCAGAGCGTCCGGAGTTCCCCAATACTTGATTTCGCCTCCGTCCAGCCAAGCGATGCGGTCGGAAATCTCGAAGACTTCGGGCACGTCATGGCTCACCATGATCACAGTGAAGCCGAAGCGCTTGCGGTAGCTGCGGATCATGTCGAAGACGCGATACTTGCGCTGCGGGTCGAGTCCCGTTGTCGGCTCGTCGAAAAGGATGATTTCTGGATTGGTTACCAGAGCCCGGGCCAAGGCGACTCGCTTTTGCATCCCCCCCGACAGTTCGGCTGGGTATTTCTTGCGAGCGGCGCTCAACTCAAGTTGCTCGAGCAGGCTGGAGACCCGCTTCTCGATCTCCGCCTTCTTGGCCTTGCCCTTTTCTCGCAGCGGGAGAGCGATGTTTTCCTCCACCGTCATAGAATCGAAGAGGGCGTTCTGCTGAAACATGTAGCTGCAAGGAGGAGCCCCTTCGGAACCGTTGGCTGTAACCGTGCCGGCGTCGGCTTCCATCAGGCCGGAGATGCACTTGAGGAGCACGGACTTGCCGGTACCGCTCTTGCCGATCACGGTGGTGTGGCTGCCCAGGGGAATGTCCAAGTCGATACCGCCTAGGACAACCTGTTCGCCGAAGGATTTGCGCAATCCGCGAAGTTTTAAAGTAGCCGCCTCGCTCATTTGCCCATTTGGAAGGAGGTGATCAAGTAGTCGAACATCAGGATGGCGATGCTGGAGTAGACCACAGCTCTCGTGGTGGTTTGAGAGACGCCGCGGGCTCCTGGAATGTCTGACTTCAAGTGCGTGTAGTAGCCTTGGAAGGAGCAGATCAAAGTCGTGACCACCCCAAACACCAGCGCTTTGGTCAGGCCATTGAAAATGTTCTGCAGGCTAACGGCGTCGTAGATGCGATTCCAGTAGGCGCCTGGATCTACGCCCAGCAATTCCACTCCAGTGAGGTAGCCGCCGTAGATCCCCACCAAGTCGAAAAACGTGGTGAGTATGGGAAAAGCAACTACTGCCGCCCATAGGCGTGGTGCCACGAGAAAGCCGATCGGGTTGATCTGCATCGTCTTCAGGGCGTCGATCTGTTCGGCGTTTCGCTGGATGCCAATTTCCGCCGAAAGGGCGCTGCCTGCTTGTCCCACGATCATGATCGCGGTGAAGACAGGCCCGATTTCCAAAATGATGGAAAGGGCGACCGCTTGCCCCAGCAAGCTCTCCGAGCTGAACTTCGTAAGGACGTAATACAGCTGCAATCCGAGCACGAGGCCCGTGAAGAGGCCTACGATCAAAGTGATGGGCACGCAGCGCACGCCGATCTCGAAGAGGGAGCGGGTCAGCTTCTCGAGCACGTGACGCTGGCCCGGCAAGGACACAGTCGCGTTCGCGGAAAATCCTGCCAGTTCCCCCAGCTCGCTCACCAAGCGGATGCTTTGCCTGCCTATTTTGCTGATCATTTGAAGTCTGCGATTCTGCCTTGAACGAATGGTCAGTCCTATCGATTCGGTAGATTCGCTGAGGAGGCAACAAAAGGATTCCTCATTCACTGTCACCCACAAAGTTTGGCAAGGCGTGGATCCGCAAAAAATAGGCGCTGTCACGCAAGGGGACGCTAGTATCGAATACGGATAGGCATCCGGCCAACCCTTACAGGACGTTCAGAACCCTAGGCTTTTGACTTCTGGCGACTCTTCGTGTTGGATGAAAGCACCATGAAACGACTCTTCGTATCAATCTTGCTTCTGGCGCTCGTCGCTCCGGTCTGCCTCCTGAAGGCGGGCGGGGAGCCGGAGAGCGACGGTAGTCGCAAGCAATTTGGTCCGTTCGAGGCGATTACCTTCAACGCCTCCATCCTTCGCGACGTCAAGTACGTGGCCGAAGAGAACAACGTCTATCTCCAATTGTTTCCCGCGCACAAGGAGAAGGAACTCGTCGTAAAGCTCTCCAACGACTACTTCGCCAGCTATCGCGAGTGGCACCACGGAGGCTACGAACTCGTATCGCCGGCCAACCAGGGCAAGACGCCCTACGGTTGGACCGACTTCGTCAATACCTCTGCCAACTACATCGAGTACTGGATGGATGGAGAGGTCTTTCTGCATCTGAAACGCGTCAAGTAGACGCCTTGTCCGCGCCGCAGCAGCTTAGCTGTCGCCAGATCACCAGGGGAACCAGGGAAACATGAGTCCAATCCGCAAGCCAAACATGTCCTTCTTGCAGGGCGTCGACCTCGCCAAGAAGAGCGACTACCAGACTTGGATGTTCGCCGCCGCCGGCTTGAGCCTCCTTTTCATCGCTGTCTATTCCGTATTCAGCGTGGTCGAGACCATCATCGAAGAAGAACGCTACGAAGAGGTGCATCTGCCCAACTTCGCGGCAATCACCTCCACCAAGGAGCGAAAGCAGGCCTTTTTCGACTTTCTCGAGCCCTTCGTGGTCGAGGCCAACGGCGACATTCTCGAGGAAAGAGCTGAGGTCCTCAAGCTGCAGGCGTATTTCGAGAGGAACCAGCGCTTGAGCGGAAGCCGCCTCGAATCCTTCAACCAGCTGCGGGAGAGCTACAAGCTGGATCCCGTCGACTCCGCAAGCGCCCAATCCTTTCGTGAATTGCTCAACCGCGTGGATACGATCCCGGTGTCCCTAGCCCTCGCTCAAGCGGCCATCGAAAGCGGGTGGGGCACTTCTCGCTTCGCTCGCCAAGGCAATAACCTCTTCGGCATGTGGTGCTACGAACCCGGTTGCGGATTGGTCCCCAAGCGACGCTCTCCCGGCAAGACCCATGAAGTCACCGTCTACCGCAGCCCTCGCGAATCGTTTTTGGCGTACCTTCGCAACCTGAACACAGGGCCCGCCTACGGAGCCTTGCGCGACATTCGGGCCTCCCACCGCGAAAACGGCGTCGAGCCCAGCGGACGCGACCTCGCTCCGGGGCTGGTTCGCTACTCCCAGGAGCGTTGGACCTACGTGGACAAGGTTCGCGGCATGATCGCCGCCAACCGCCTCGACAGCCGCTAGGCGAAGGGGATGATTGGCAAGATCCGCGAGCTCCCTAGCTCCCGAAGTAGGTAAGCGTCCGCAGAAAGGGGGCGCATCGAGCGCAGGCTGTGCGAAGCGATGCTCGCGCTCTAACCTTGACGGTTGGGCTCGGGCGATTGGAACTGTAGCCCCTTTTCTACATGGCTACAGACGAAACACTTAGCAAGGTACCCCGCAAGACGCGTCTCATCGCGTTCCTTACGCTGGCGGCGATCAAGGTCTTCAGCTTTACCTACCGCTTGCGAGTTGTGGGCCATCCGCAGCACCTGCTGGGCTTGGTGGGGAGAGGCGATTCGGTAGTCGTAGCCTGCTGGCACAACCGCATGTTTTACTTCGCCACCTACATTTATCGCTATTTGCTGCGGAACCGCTTCAAGTTAGCCATGATGTCGAGCGACTCGAAGGACGGGGAGATTGGCGCCACCATCGGCAAGTATGCCGGAGCGAAAGTCGTGCGCGGCTCCTCCTCTCGCCGCGGAGCTTCCGGCTTGCGCGGGCTCTATCGAGCGATCGTCAAGGACAAGCACTCCATCATCATCCTGCCCGACGGATCTAAGGGCCCCGTCTACGAAGCTAAGGTAGGCGTGGCGGCCCTCGCCAAGATGACCGGCAAGCCGATCTTGCCGGTTTCGTGCTGGGCTAGCGACTATTGGCGAATCCGCTCCTGGGACCGCATGATTTTTCCCAAACCCTTCTCCCGCATTATGATCACGGTGGGCGACCTGATCGAGGTGCCGCGGCGCGCGGACGACGAGCAATTGGAAGTCTACCGCCAGCGGGTGCAAGTCGAGCTCGACGCGCTGGGCCGAGCGGCGGAAGAGCCGTTCAAGAAAGTTTGCAAGCGCATCTAGAGTTCGCATCTGAGTAGGCCATGCGCTTTCGCCCCTGTATTGATCTAAGAAACGGCAAGGTCGTCCAAATCGTGGGCGGCACGCTTTCCGACAGCTCGGAAGCCAGCGTGCAGACGAACTTCGAGTCCACCATGGCTCCCGCGGATTTCGCTCGCATGTACCAGCGGGACGAATTGACGGGAGGGCACGTCATCGCCCTAGGCCCAGGCAACAAGGAGGCTGCCCTGTCCGCTCTCGCCGCCTATCCTGGCGGCATGCAGTACGGGGGCGGGGTTACCGCCGAAAATGCCTGCGAGTTTCTGGAGGCGGGGGCGTCTCAGGTGATTGTCACCTCTTACGTGTTCCGCGACGGAAAAGTCGATTTCGAACGATTGGAGAAACTTGTCTCGGAAACGGGACGGGAGCGCTTGGTACTCGATTTGAGCTGTCGCGCTCGCGACGGAAAGTACTGGGTCGTCACCGATCGCTGGCAGCATTTTACGGACACCTGCGTGAATGCCGAGACCATCGAAGCGCTAGGCAAGCACTGCAGCGAGTTTCTCGTGCACGGTGTTGACGTGGAAGGGCGAATGAGTGGCATCGAGGAAGATCTCGTGCGTATGCTCGGGGCAAATTGCCAATTGCCAATGACTTACGCTGGTGGAGCTCGAAGCCTGGAAGATTTAGATAAGGTGGAGTCGCTGGGCGGCGGAAAGGTCGATCTCACCATCGGCAGCGCCTTGGACATTTTTGGAGGACAAGTCGCCTACGAGGACGTGCTGGCTTGGCACCGCCGCCGCAACTCCTGAGCCAGCCGCTCACGGCGGGGCTTCCTGCGGGCGGGCAGGGGCTGCCACCTATGCGAATTTGAGTGGTATCCGCTCTACAGTAGGAATCCCTTGGACCGATCCTATTAGCGAACTCTTGGAGGATCGCATTTATGAAACAGCTCGTACGCTCCGCACGGACCAAACCATTCACTTACTTTTCCCGGATCGCCTTGACCACAGGCGCGCTTGCTGCCGCTGCTGTCGCAAACGCTTCCGATTTCAAGGAGACCGAGACCGAGTGGGAGTTCAAATCCGGTTTGGACAAGGCTGCCTTCGCCTCCGCCTTCAACTCCAAGATCAAAGAGGGATTCCGTATTGCGGACATCGAAACCTACCGCAGCGGCCGTTCCACCACGGTATCCACGATTTGGACAAAGCTGAGCGCCGACGAAGTCTGGCAGGTGGAAATGTCGCTTCCTGTGGCGGAGTTTCTGGAAAAGCACGAAGGCCACGTGGAAAACGGCTATTCGCTCGTCGAGTTCGAGATCGATCGCTTCGGAGCCACCTTGCATTTTTCCGGTATTTGGATGAAGGGCCAGGAGGGCTTGGAGACTGAATTTTACTTCGGCATGGAGAGTCTTGCCTTCTCGAACCGCTACGGGGAAATGGCGGACCGAGGCTTCCGGCTCGTCGACTTCGAAGCTTACGAGGCCAACGGCAAGTTCCGTCACGCTGGCGTCTGGATGAAGAACGACGGCCACGAGGTTCGCTTCTACCGCGGCATTCAAAAGAATCGATTCAGCGAAGTCGCCCGCACGCTTGACGAGGCAGGGTTTCGCTTGCTCGACATCGAGGGCTACAATTTCGAAGGCGACTTCGTGTTTGGAGCGGAGTGGGTGAAGCGAAAAGAGTGGCAAGAGAGCCAGTTCGCGTTCGACCTGCTTCCAGACGAATTCTACAACAAGAATTCTACGTATGTGAACGATGGATACCGCCTCACTGAATTCGAAACCTACGAGGACAATGGCGTAGTCTACTACTGCGGCAGCTGGCTGAAGGGAAATCCCGCCAACTACGTGCCCGAGGAGACGAAGTCAGCCGCTGGCAAAAAGAAGAAGTCTTCCCTCGAGCAATTCCGCTCCGGCAACTAGCCGCATGTCATGCGTCGAAGGTCGCATGCGACGTAGCGCGGAGATTTAGCCAGCGTCCGCAGTTCATGATCCTAACATAAAGTTGTAGGGCTGTCGCTCGCGACACGCCGCGTCAGGAATGATCTTCCATCGCGGTGCGGCGCAAGCGCCGACTCTGCAGTACGAATTTCTGCGGACGACGGCTAAAGGGCGGCGCTACGTTTCGACGCGTGAGTGGGCAAATTTCGCAGTAGCGATGTTTGCTAGCCATTACTTCGCCTGAGCCAGCTGCTTCTGCCAATCCTCGAGGATCTGGTTGGTACGCCGCGTGTCGGAGAGCGTCATGTAAGGAGCATTTGGACGCTCGCCCGCCACCAGCTGGGCAAAGGTGTCGGCTTCCACTCCGTAAAGCTCCCGCCTATCTTGTCCGCTGACGATGTCAGGTTTCGAAGCGTCGGAACGGTAGTGGTGGAAGCTCCAAACTCCGCCTCGGGGAGATACGATCCAAGGTTCGGCGATGTCGATCCAGCCTTCGCTGCCGTAGATGCGAACATGGTTGTTTTGGGCCAGCTGGGTACTGCAGGAAATTTGAGCGCGCAGTCCGCTGGAGAAATCGAGGTTGGCGATCGCTAGGGTATCGGTCCCGCAACGGGGATCGATCTGGCCGAGGCCTCCGCTGCATGTCACGGCCGTTTCGCTCCCGCCGTTGGCGAGGTCTGCCACCATGCACGCGAAGGATGCCGGGTAGCCGCCGACATCTAAAATACCGCCGCCGCCAAGTTGCTTCGCAAAGAGTCGCCCTTCAGGATCGAATGGGGCATGAAAGCCGAAAGCGGCTTGCACCAGCTTCACTTCACCGATGGCTCCTTCCCGAATGAGTTGGGCGACTTTGGCAGTCTGCGGATGGCAGCGGTACATGTAGGCTTCGACAAGCGTGACCACCGCCTTTTCGGCCGCCGCGATAATGGCTTCCGTTTCCTGGCTATTCATGGCGATCGGCTTCTCGCAAAGGATATGCTTGCCGGCTTCGGCTGCAGCAATCGCCATCTCTGCGTGAAAGGGGTGGGGGGACGCGACATAGACCGCGTCGAGGTCGTCGCGAGCCAGCAGCTCCGCATGGCTGCCGTAAGCGGAGCAGTTCCCGTGCTTAGCGGCGAATTCCTGCGCCGTCTCCAGGTTGCGGCTGGATACCCCAACGAGCTTTCCGGAGTTCGAGCTGGCAACTCCCTCGGCGAAGCGACCTGCGATAAATCCAGTGGACAGTATTCCCCAACGTAGTTTCGGCATGGCAAGCGATGTTGAGGTCCGGCCAAAGTTTGGCGAGACTTGATCGTGTGACGGCTGGATTTACGTTTGCCTTTCGGCGGTCATCAGTCTCCTTCGTGCCCATGGATTTCGAGTTATGGCGATGGGCAATGTTTGCGCTGGCTGCCTTGATCATTGGATTGAGCAAGAGCGGCGTGCCTGGGCTTGGAATTCTCAATGTAGCGATTTTTCAGATACTGATGGAATCGAAAGAAGCGGTAGGTTTCGGCCTGCCGCTTTTGATCGCGGGCGACCTCTGCGCCTTGTTGATCTATCGCAAGCATGCGGAGTGGAAGCACATCGTTCGCTTGGTGCCATGGGCGGTGGCTGGAGTGGTAATCGGTTGGCTGACCTTGGGAGCCATGCAGGAGAACCAAGCGCGGCTAGTCATCAGTATCGTATTGGCCGTGATGCTCTGCTTGCACGTGCTGCGCGAAAAGTACCCGAAACGAGTCAACGAGGCATTGCCTCATAGCTACGGGGCTGCGGCTACGATCGGCGTGATCGCCGCCTTTGTATCGACCTTGGCGAACGCGGCTGGCCCGATCATGATCCTGTTCCTCTTGTCCATGCGTCTGCCGAAAATGGCCTTCATGGGCACGAGCGTCTATTTCTTCACCTTCCTCAACATCTTCAAAGTACCCTTCTTGCACGAGCAAGGACTGGTCAACTGGGGCAGCTTGGAGGCGAACCTAAAGCTGCTGCCCTTCGTGCTGCTTGGAAGCGTTTGCGGCTATCTGTTCGCCAAGAAAATTAGCCAGGCTTGGTTCGAACGCATCGCCTTTTGGCTGACAGTTGCGGCGGTGGCCTACATGCTCTTCATTTCTTTTTAAGCTATGGCGCGCAAGGGAGTAAGAGATTTGTGGAAAGCGAAGGTCGAAGGAAAGGCCGTGAACTCCAATCTGGGAGCCATGGCTTCCTTGGTGAAGAAGAAGTACGTGGGAACCATCCTTGGAGTCGATCCGAGTCTGCGCGGCTCGGGCTTCGCGGTGGTGGAGTTTGCCAGCGGTGGCCGACAAACCTTACTGCGAAGCGAGACGCTGAAACAGCGAGCAAAGGTGAGCATGCCGCAGTGCTTGGGCAATATTTGCGAAAAAATGCTCCATCTTTTGGATACCTACGAAATCGACGTGGTTGCTCTGGAGCAAACGATCTACGTGCAAAACTACCAGACTGCCCAAATTCTGGGAGCCGCTCGCGGAGCTGCGATCGCGGCCGCCGCAATGCGAGGCAAGGAAGTTTTCGAGTACCCGCCATTGAGGGTTAAGCAAGCTGTGGTCGGCAATGGTCGCGCCTCCAAGGAACAGGTAGCAAAGACGGTTCGAACCTTGCTGGGACACGGCGCCTTGCTGGAGCTGGACGAATCTGACGCCGCCGCCGTGGCCATGACGCACGCTTTCACTGGCTAGTTGCCTTGAGGGGCGACCATTACGTCAAGACGACAGGCTTCGCGTGATGAAAGCTCAGTTCCTTGCTGTTTTTTACATCCTGTGGGAAGTGACCTTGCGTCGCGATTGGAGATCGGTTGATCGCGACGCAAGGTCGCTTCCTACGGAAGAATAGCAGGTAAGAAAGAAGCCAGGAACTGCAATGTCAGCGCACCAGCGGCCTGCGCTCAGATCTCGACCGCCTTCAGCGGTTCCGGGTCGATCACGTTGACGGGGTGGTCGGCGGCTTCGAGCGCTTGGCTGAACCACTCGCGGGCGCCTGGGTCTCCATGCGTCAAAACGATGGACTTGGGCTCAGCCGCGAGGGCGAATTCCAAAATCTCCTCTCGATCGGCGTGCCCGCTCATCTCGTAGCGATCGACTTCCGCAAGCACAGGGCACTGGTAGTCGAGCACGTCGAAGAGAAACGTTTGCCCTGGCTTGGTCTCTAGCAAACGACCGCCCGGCGTATCCGGGTCACAGTAGCCGACGAAGCAAATCGCGTTGCGCGAGCTTCCTAGGATCGTGGATGCGAGCTGGTAGCTGGGGGTACGTTCCACCAACATTCCGCTGCTCAGCACGAACACGCCCGGCTCTCCTGGCTCCTTGCCGGGCACGAGCTTGCGAGGCGGGCGCTTGAGTCGCAGCTCCTTGGTCACCTTGCGGGTATAGCTGATTAGCTGGGTTCGCTTGGTTATGTGGTCGAAGTAGTCTGCGATATCGAGTCCGAGGCCGGCTCCGTAGACGGGGCAGCGAGGGAGGCGTCCATCCTTGCGGGCATCGTTGAGCAAGGTCAGCAGCTCCTGCATGCGACCGAGGGCGAAAACGGGGATGAGCACCGACCCGCCGCGGCGAATCGTTTCACCCACCTTCTTAAGGAGTCGCTTCACTTCGCTTTCGCGCGTCGTTCCTTCCGTGCGCTCGGTTTCGCCGCGGGTGGTTTCGATCACCATAGCGTCGAACTTCTTGGCTTTCGGAAAACGCGCTCCGTTGAGGACGCGTTGATCGTCGAAAAGAACGTCGCCCGTAAAGAATACCGTCTTGCCTCCGTGCTCGATCTGAAATCCGCCCGCGCCCGCGACGTGGCCCGCTTGGTAGAGCGTGATGGTGAGGGCCTCGCCGTTGCGGTTGAGTTGCAGCGGCTGCTTGTACTTTAGAGGCTCGAAGCGGCCCGCAATCCCATCGATATCCTCGTGCGTAAAAAGTGGATACTCAGGTATGCGCTTCTCCTCCTTTTGCCGCTTCATCACGTTGCAGGAGTTGTGCAGCATGCGTTCCACCAGCATTTGGCTGGGCAAGCTCATGAAGACGCGGGCCTTGGGGTGGCGAGCCAAAAGCACGGGTAGGGAACCGATGTGGTCCAGATGGCAATGCGTCACGATTACAAAATCGATTTCACGGTCTCCGATATGATCGAAATCGGGCATCGCCTCCTTCCCGGTCATCTTCGGATGCAGACCAGCGTCGACCACGAAATTGTAGCTCCCTGCCTCTACGAGCATGGAATTCGAGCCGATGCCTCCTTCTCTGTTTAAATCCGTGATTTTCATGCCTCTGGAAAAGGGCAGGATGGAGAGGGAAAGCCCCTCAGCGGTCAAGGCATTTGCAAGCAGCCCTATTCGGAGCCGGCCTCGATCCCTGCTAGGGACTTCAGTACTTGCGAAGCCGCGAAAAAGCCGAAGGTTCCCGTTAAGTGGGTAGCAGCTCCGTAGCCGCTGGAGCAGTCCAAGCGCACGCTCTTGGAGCCTAGCTCTTCCTCGCCGTCAATGTCGCAAGATTCCGGATACAAGGGTTCCTCCGGCGAAAAGACGCAATCGATGTGGAACTTGCGTTTCTTCTGGCGAGGAAAACCGTGTTGCTGGCGGAGTTGCTTGCGCACTCTCTTGAGCAACTGGTCGTTGATCGAGCGAGCCAAGTCGCAAATCTGAACTTGCGTGGGATCGATCCGTCCACCGGCTCCGCCGATGGTGAGGACCGGCGTTTCCGACTGCTTGCAAGCCGCGATGAGGGCAACCTTATGATTGGTGCTGTCGATGGCGTCGACCACGTAGTCGAATCCGGCTGCAAGGATCTCGTCTACGTTTTTGGCGGTAAGGAAGGTGTGAAGAGTCGACACTTCGCACTCTGGATTGATGGCGCGGCAGCGTTGGGCCATCGTCTCGATCTTGGAAGCGCCGATCAATCCGTCCAGTGCGTGGATCTGGCGATTGATGTTGCTTTCGCAAATGTCGTCCAAGTCGACAAGGGTGAGCTTGCCGATACCGCTGCGGGCCAAGGCTTCCACGATCCAGGAACCGACGCCACCGATTCCAACGATGCAAACGTGGGCCGCGCGAAAACGCTGCAGCGCAGCCGCTCCGTAGAGCCTGCCGATGCCGCCGAAGCGAAAGTCGTAATTTGCCTGCGTTTCTGCCATTTGCCCGCGTAAGAGGCTGTCCTTAGTGCGGATCTTGCGGGTTCTGGCAAGCGCGCTTTTTCACTCGAGGGACTCGAAGACCTGCTCGAGCTGAACGGCTTCGGCCAAGTGGCGAGGGGTGATCATCTTACGCTGCAAGGGCAGGCTGGGGTCGATATGTCGGATGAAGGCTTCATGGGGTTTCCAGTTGAGGTCGCCCAGAGTAACCACTTTTCCGAGGTCCTCGCCGTACACCGAGCGGAAGGCTTTGAAGATCAGTTCGGAGCAATAGATCTTTTCGTCGTCGAAATCGTACTGGATGTCGTAGCGGCGTCCCATGTAAGGCTCCGTGGCGGCGAGCAGTTCCTCTATGCGGTCGCGGTACTCGGGCTTAAGCCTGTAGACGTCGTAGTCCTGGGCAACGCCTTGCATGATCCAGGTAGTGAGCGGAACCGCGCGCACCGGGCCAATCGCCTCGTGAATCACCCACTTTCCGTCAACTTGGTTGAGGATGCCGCAGTGGCTGTAAGGAGACTCCGTAACGCCTTCGATCGCTTCCACCAAGGCGGAGGGAAGTAAGGACTGGAAATAGATGTCTCCCACCTGCGGCTCGTAGTCTTCAGCTACAAGCAGCGGAGCGAGGAAAGCGGCGAGTGGAACGAGCAGGAATTTCATTTGAGGAATTAGGAGGGGGTACGAGCTCGGTCCTGCGACACTGAAGCAGGCATATGCGTTCCTCCTTTGGCTACTTTTTCCAAGTGAAGGTCACTTGAAACTCTCTTGGTTCGTCAATGGTCACCAAGCCGTTGCTGGCGATTCCACTAACGTTCCGCTCGTCGAAAGCGTTGCTAAGGTGCAGGGAAAGGCTGCGTTGGGCGTCGATTTCGAAGTGGGCGCCGAGAGACAGATCCGCGGTCGCTCCCAGCCTGCGGGTGTTGCCGAGGTCTTCCCAGCTGCGGTCGTACCAGCGGTAATTCGTCCAGAGCGTTAGAGAGTCCTTGGCCTTCCACTCGAGGCCAGCAACAGCTTTCCAGGGAGCGGATTGGGGGAAAGCATTGCCCTGCAGCTCTTCCAGTTCGTCGTTTCGAATTTCAGTTTCCGCATAAACTGCGGTCAATGTGGCTCGCAGTGACTGGCTCAGTTGGCGCTTCGCTTGTAACTCGATTCCTGATACATGGCTACGGTCCAAGTTTACGCGGGCGCTGCCGGAGCCTCCTGGAGGGATGAACCCAAAACGCGGGTCGAAACCGGATTCGGTGGTGAGAAGGGCGTTGGCTACCATTTCGCTCGCCTCGTAGAAGAAGCCTGAAAGGCGCAGACCGCTGAGCCCATCCGCGGAATGGTGGTGATAGGAAATTTCTAAGCCCTGATGGCGTTCGTTCGCCAATTCGGGATTCGCTTCGGTGATATCGTTGCGAACGCGAAAGGGGCGATAGAGCTCGTTCAAAGTGGGCGAGCGGTATCCGCTAAAGAGGGCGAACTGCGTATTTGAATTTTCAGTCAGCTTATGGGTCCAATTCAAGTTTCCGCTCAGTACCGTACGCGTCGAGTCAGCGTAGGCTTCGTCGAGCAAAAGGTTGCCGTTCTCTGTATCCGTCTCGGTGCGACGCCCTTCCTCGCTTTTTAAGTCCTCCAAGCGAATCGTTCCCGTCAGCGTGTCACGGTCGCTCAGTTCGGTTTCAAATTGAGTGAACAATCCAATAAAGTCCTGCTCGCCTCCCGCATAGCGCTCGCGAGTGAAGCCCGATCCTAAGTTGCGATAGCGTTCGTTGACCGCACCCTCCAACATACGAAAATCTACCCCTGCTGCGTATCGCAGGCCGAGGTCGAATTCGCTTCGATAGACTAAAGCGCCTCCTAGGGCTTCGGCTGGAACATCGTATTGATCGAGGGCAGGGCGTTCTGAATTGCGATCGTCCTCCACTGAGGTGAATACATTGCGAAACGTTCGGTCTTGCAGGTAGAGACTCAGGTTCAGGGTCGCGTCTTGATCTGGGATTTCACGCTCCGCAACCCAAGAAAGGTCCAAGCCCTCCGTGTCGTTTCTTCCAAGTGGAGTGCCGTTGCCTCGCTCCTCGTCGAAGAGTCGAAGGCTGAGCTGGGACTTCCAAGCTTCGTTAGGCTTCCAGCTCACTCGGGTGTTCAGAATTGCGGCAGAGGAATAGGCTGCTTCGTCTACGGTACCTCTTTGACTTTCCGCCAAGGTGTGAAACCCATCGCTATCGAATCTGCGTATTCCAATGTCAAATACAGCCTCGTCGCCTGCAGCATAGGCAGCGTAGGCCTTCAGGTCGTAGCTCTCGGCGCTGCCAATGCTTGCTTGAAACAGGCGAGCTCCTGCAGCCGCTTCCTTGGCAACCATAGAAACAAGTCCGCCGGAGGCCATATTTCCCCATGTCTCCGCAATGCCGCTTGGGTAAATATGGAGGGCGTCAAGCTGCGTAAGGTCGTATTGGTGCCAATATACCCAAGCGCCGAAGGGGTCGTTTTGCGGTACGCCATCGAAGAGAACCAAGGCTCGCGAGCTCGCGTTGGCTCCGAAGTTTCGGAGTCGAACCCCTTGGGTCGTAGGATGGGCCGCCAGCGAGTTCGTACGCCGAAAGGAAGCGATCCCCGGGTAGATAGCGAGCGAATCCGCAATATCGCGAAACTGCCCGAGTTCGAACTCGCGTATCCCTAGCTTCGATACAGCCGCCTGGGAATAGCTTTGGTTCAGCTGGATCCGCTCAGCGCTAGCGAGGAGCGGATTCAGTTCGAAGGTATCCTCCTGGGCCTCGAGTGAGGCAAACCCAGCGAGGGCGCCGATTAGCGCGAAAGCGCAGTTTTTTCGCATAGGGCTGAGCAAATGGGTCAGGCGTGTTTTAGTAGGGGCCTCGAATGTGGTCGCGGACCTCGTTCTTGTAAAAGTCGCGCAAGCTTTGGTGCAGCTCCGGCGATAGGGGCTCTAGGTCCGCAATGGCCGCGTTGCCTCGAGCTTGCTCGACGCGAGTGGCTCCGGGGATGACTACCGATACCGCATCGTAGTCGAGAATCCAGCGCAAGGCCATTTGTGCGAGCGTAAGTCCGTCAGGAACCATTGGCTTGAGCTGGTCGGCGAGAGCGACTCCTTTCTCGAAGGGCAGGCCCGCAAAGGTTTCGCCAACGTTAAAGGCGGCACCGTCTTTGTTGTAGTTGCGATGGTCCGAAGCTCCGAAAGTCGTATCCACGGAGAACTTACCGCTAAGCAAGCCAGAGGCGAGGGGAACGCGGGCGATCACGCCTACCTGCTTCTTCTGAGCGAGGTCGAAGAGCTTGCGGATCGGCTTTTGGCGGAAGATGTTGAAGATGATTTGCAAGGAGCTCAGGCCCGGAGCCTTCTCGATGCATAGAAGCGCTTCCTCCATGCTTTCCACCGAAGCGCCGAAACGCTTGATTTTTCCTTCTTCAACAAGTGAATCGAGGATGGACCAAACCTCGTCTCCTCGCATCACGTCCGTCGGGATGCAGTGCAGTTGGACCAAGTCGAGAGCATCCGTCTTGAGACGCGTCAATGACTCTTCGACGCGAGCTCGTACGCTTTGAGAGGTGTAGTTGTCGGGATAGAGGTCGCCGAAACGACCTAGCTTGGTCGCCACGAAAATCTCGTCCTGTAAGCCAGCCTCGGAAAGGAAGGAGCCGATGATCTCCTCCGACCTTCCTCCGCCGTAAACGTCGGCGGTATCGAAAAAGCTTACCCCACTGTCTACGGAGGCCTTGAGAATGGCCTTGGCCTCGCCGAGGTCCAGCTCGCCCCAGTCGCTTCCTAGCTGCCAGCAGCCGAGTCCGACGCGCGAGATTTTGCTTTGGTCTTTGCCGAATGGATTGAATTGCATGGTGGTACAGTAGGAGGCCGGAAACGCTGAGCAAACTCATTCCGGGACAGGGAAACTCAACTGTTTGCTCTCACAGATGAAAACAGGCGGGGAAGCGAGGGACGCCGGAAGACTCCTCGAACCTTGACAGGAGCAAGGGGAGCGGTTGTGTTCCCCATCCTCTGATGAAGATTAACGTCCTAACGAAGCTACGACTTAGCAAGCTAGACAGCCTATTCCTCGCTTAAGAATAGGGGCTGTCGGGACGTGCGTATGTATCATCGCTCCTCGGTGAGGAGCTGCTAAAATCGGTTTTACAGAGTTTCGGCCCGGCACCTTTTGGGATTGCCCCTCCCATTTAGAGACGTTCGTTTTCACAACCGATAAAATGCCATGCAAAAAAAGCCCATCAGCAAGTACCGACCCTATCCGGTAATCGATCTGCCTGATCGCCAATGGCCAAGTCGCACCATCGACAAGGCCCCTATCTGGTGCAGCGTAGACCTACGCGACGGTAACCAGTCGCTAGCGATTCCCATGAACGTCGAGGAAAAGGTCGAGCTTTTCAAGACGCTGGTAAACATCGGCTTCAAGGAGATCGAGGTGGGCTTTCCGTCCGCTTCCGAAACGGAGTTCGCTTTCCTCCGTCGCCTTGTATCGGACAAGTTGATACCGGACGACGTCACCATTCAAGTGCTCGTGCAATGTCGCGAGCACTTGATTCGCCGCACCTTCGAATCCCTTGAGGGAGTCAAGCGTGCGATCGTGCATATCTACAATTCCACCAACCCGTTGCAGCGCCGCGTGGTCTTCGGATCCTCCAAGGAGGAGATACGCGACATCGCGGTGGAAGGGGCGCGTTTGGTGAAGGAGCTGGTTCCAACCTTGCCCGGCACTGAAATCGTGCTGCAATACTCTCCTGAAAGCTTTTCCGACACGGAGCTGGAGTTTTCTCTCGAGTGCTGCGAAGCGGTGGCGGACGTGTGGGAGCCAACGCCGGAGCGGAAGATGATTTTGAATCTTCCCGCAACCGTAGAGCTCTTCACCCCGAACGTTCACGCTGACCAAATCGAATGGTTCTGCCGGAACTTCTCCCGCCGCGATAGCGTCGTCATCAGCTTGCACACGCACAACGACCGGGGAACGGGCGTTGCTGCCACCGAGCTTGGCCTCTTGGCAGGAGCGGATCGGGTGGAAGGAACGCTCTTCGGCAACGGCGAACGTACCGGAAATCTGGATATCGTGATCGTGGCCTTGAACATGTACACGCAAGGCCTCGACCCCGAGCTGGACTTCTCCAACCTCAACGACATCCGCGAGGTTTACGAACGGGTAACCAAGATGGACGTGCCGCCGCGCTCCCCTTACGGAGGCGATCTGGTGTTCACCGCCTTCTCAGGCTCCCACCAGGACGCGATCAAGAAGGGCTTTGCCCAGATGCCAGCCGACGAAAAGGCGCTTTGGCAAGTGCCCTACATGACCATCGACCCGAAGGACCTCGGCCGTAGCTACCGGGCCATCATTCGTATCAATTCCCAATCCGGCAAGGGTGGTGTCGCCTACATCATGGAGAAGGAATACGGGTTCAATATGCCTAAGGCCATGCACAAGGAACTGGGCGCAGTGGTTAACGCGATCGCCGACGAAACGGGTGAGGAAATTACCCCAGCCGGCGTTTACGAGTGTTTTCAAAACGAATACATTCGGATACGCGAACCGCTCGATGTGATCGAATACCGATCGGAGCGCCTGGACGACAAGACGGTCGAAGGTTGGGCCGTGGTTCGCCACAACGGCGTCGAGCAAAACCTGCGAGGGACCGGAAACGGCCCCATCGCTGCCTTCGTCGATTCGGTCGCCAGCATCGGCTACTCGGACTTCGAGCTGCTTTCCTACAGCGAGCACTCGCTTTCAAAAGGCGCGCGTTCGGAGGCGGTTTCCTATATAGAACTAAAGGGACCGACTGGGACGAGTTGCTTTGGAGCCGGAATCGATACCAACATATCGATGGCTTCCATTCGCGGCGTAGTCAGTGCCCTCAATCGCTTGGTTAAGGCTTAAGAGGCAGAAACAGCTAACACAAACTCACCAGTCCGGTCTCCTCAAGAGGCCGGACTTTTTTCTGCCTCCCGGCTCGGATGTAGCCAAGGCTGGGTCGAAATCCTTCGGGACTATCCGAAAAAGGAGGATAAGGGGAGGGGGTATCGACCTCAGCTAAAGCGACGTGAAATCGTAAAAAGTACGAATTATCCCGTCTATCCCTGAAACTATGCTAATGTGGCTTAGGCAATAAGCGCAGGATCCGAAGTACTTCTCGGTACGGCCTTACGGACGTACTGCTAATCCAACTCTTAGAATACAATGGTACCGATGATTTCCCACAGAATCACCGCAGGCTTGTTTCAGTACAGCCTCAGCCACGCCAATCGCCCACCGCAGTGGAGCACGGCGAAGGAGGCCCCAAGGATTTGAGAATGACAAGGCAACAGGTCATCGACTTTCTCACCAGCGGCTTCGCCCTCGCCAACTTGCCCGACTCCTTCATGCAGTTGCAGCGTATCGCGAACGATCCGCATTCCGATATTGAGGACGTTGTTGAAGTGGCGAAAAGGGACTCCGAACTGGCGGCCAGCTTGCTCAAGCTTTCGAACTCTTCGTTGTACAACAGCGCGGGAGACGAAATATCCACCATCGAGGGAGCGGCGCAGCTCCTCGGACTGCGGAAGGTCGTGGAAAGCTCGCTCGCTCTGGGCGTAATCAAGAAGATCGATATAGATAGCAGCTGCCTCGACCTCTGCTGCTTTTGGAAACGCAGCCTCGCTGTGGCCACCCTTTCCGAAGACGTTTACCTCGCCACGCCTCGCCACTTGAAGACGATCGTCGATCCCAAGCTGCTCTACACGGCAGGCCTTCTGCACGACATCGGCCTTTTGGCGCTTGTGCAGGGCTTCGCTCCGGAAATGGTTAGGACCGTGGAGACCGCAATCGCGGAAGGGCTCCCCATTCAAGAGGTGGAGTATCGGGAGTTCGGTTTTACCCACCAGGATGTGGGGCGTATCCTCTTCAAGAAATGGAACCTGCCGGAGGAGCTGCAATGCGTCGCAGGTTACCACCACAACCCGATCGAATTGCGCCGGCGCCTCTTCTATCCCTTGGTCGACCTCGTCTACATCGCGGACTACATTTGCTGCGCCAGTTCCCGACAGCCCGTCTCCGCCTTTAAGCCCAAAATGTACGAAGAGGTATGGCGACGATCCGGGCTAAGTCTCGATATGATAGACAGTTTTTCCGATCGCCTCGACGAAGTTGTTGCCTCGACCGAAGCAATCCTGAGCTGCTAGTCCGCGCGGCAATCGCCGCACACGCCGTAGAGTTCAAGCACGTGGGTCACTTCCGTGAAGCCAAGCTTAGTGGCCAGGGTCTCGAGCTTCTCCACTTCGCAGTGGTCCAGCTTCTCAGCCTTGTGGCACTTGCGGCAAATGATGTGGTGATGGTGATGCTCCTCCGCATTCAGTTCGTAGAGCGACTTCCCTGATTCGGTGGGGATACGCGTAGCGATGCCTGCGCTTTCGAAAATCTCCAAATTGCGGTACACCGTGACCAAATCATGGTTTTCCACCCCCAAGGCCAAGTGGGCTTCTTCAGCGGAGAGCGGTTTCTGGCTCTCCACCAGCAGCCGAAGCAGGGCTTTGCGCGGTTCGGTGATTCGATACCGGTCCTTCTTCAGTGAGTTTATCGCGCCCTCGTACTTTTGCTCTGGCTTATCCATCTGCGAATAATGCGAACGCTAGTGCCGTCAAAGCTCTCCACAACCAAAAAGAAGGCGAGCAGGCTCATCTTGCCTCTTGGGACTTGATTCGACGCTGTTGCTCAACGACTTTCGTATTGCCTCGCGCCAGCTATCCGAAGGCCGAGGCATTCTGAAACGATTCCATCCAAAATGTCAGAAGGTCGCAGTCCTTACCGCATCGTCCTACCGTTGCTCATATTCGCAATCACGGTTTTTCTCATAACCTTCGTTGCGAGACAGATGTTCGAGCGCAAAGGGGGCACCCTGCACGTCGAGGTTCCATCCATCCCCGCTGCTGGCGATTTGCTGCCAGGGGAACGCAACACCATCGCGATTTTCCAAAAGGCGTCTCCCTCGGTCGTTTTTGTTTACAACCTGCAAAACCAATTCGACCGCCGCACCTGGAGCGTGTCCGAGGTTCCGCAGGGGTCCGGCTCTGGCTTCCTCTGGGACAGGTCCGGGCACATTGTTACGAATTACCACGTCGTCGCCGGGGCGAACCGTATCGCCGTAACGCTGATCGACGGGAAGACCTACGAGGCCCAGAAAATAGGAGAAGAGCCCAAGAAGGACTTGGCTGTGCTCAAGATCGACTTGCGCGGAACCAATATCACTCCGCTGGGCGAAACAGTCGCTGATTCGTCCAAGGTAATGGTCGGCCAAAAGAGCATCGCTATCGGCAACCCCTTCGGGCTGGACCACACGCTCACGGTCGGAACGATTTCGGCGTTGGGACGTAGCATGGCCTCGATCGTGCAAAACGTAACGATTCGCGACATGATCCAGACTGACGCCGCGATCAATCCCGGCAATTCGGGGGGACCGCTGCTCGACAGCCATGGTCGTCTTATCGGAATGAATACGCTCATCTTGCGTGACTCTACTGGGATAGGCTTTGCCGTCCCTTCCAACACCATTACCCGCATCGTCAACCAGATCATCAAGTTTGGGGAGCCAGTCCGGTCGGGCATCGGCGTAACCGTTGTCAGCGATGGCTCCTTCGTGCAACGACTGGGCTTAAAAGGAGTTATGCTTCAATCGGTACAGGAAGGGTCTCCCGCTGAAGCTGCAGGCCTGCGCGGCCTGGAGCTCAATCGCAGCGGACGTATTGTATTGGGAGACTTGATACAATCGATCGATGGACAGGCGATTGAAACGGTAGACGACCTCTACCATTCCTTCGACCAGAAAAGAGAAGGGCAAACGGTAAATATCGTTTTCTACCGCGACGGGCAACAGTACACCGTGGACATAACGCTCGTCCGCATCTAGCAACTGGAGGAGCCCATTAGCGCGCTGAATGAAGCCATCCGACTCTTGATCCCAAAGGAATAACGTATAATCTGGTGTATTGTCATTGTAGTTCCTAGCATAATTTTAGCCTGCAATTTTTCCGTAGGAAGCGATCTTGCGTCGCGATCAACCGGTCACCCATCGCGACGCAAGGTCGCTTCCTACAAGATGTAATAAAAGTAGGGAACATAACTTACACCGCGCTGCGACAGCCCTATAAATTGAAAAGCAAAAGAAAGACCCATCCATGAGCACCTTCACGTTACGAAGCAACGACCTCGGCGGCAATTTCACCGACGAGCAACTCGCAAACATTTTTGGATACAACGGCGGAAACGTCTCGCCGCATCTCGCTTGGGAGAACGCGCCCGAAGGCACCAAGAGCTTTGCGGTAATTTGCCACGACCCTGATGCGCCCACCCCGAGCGGATTTTGGCATTGGGCTGTTTTCGATATTCCTGCTTCAGTGAGTGAGTTGCCAAGCGGAGCGGGTAATCCTGAAAAGAACCTGTTGCCGGAAAAAAGCTTCATGTCGGAAGTCGATACAGGTATGGCCGCCTACTGCGGACCTTGCCCTCCCTTGGGAGATTTCACGCATACGTATTTGTTTACCGTATACGCGCTCGACGTTGAGTCCTTAGGAATCACCCCGCAAACGCCGCTCGCTCAAGCGAGCTTCATGATGGTGATGCAACATGAGCTCGCGAGGGCCTCCATCGTGTCATACTACAAACCGAAGAAGAGCTAAGCGCACTCGTTCCACAACCGTTTCTCGAGAAGCTCCCGGCCAGTCCGTCGGGGGCTTCTTCCTTTTGTACGAAAGCCTATGCTTGGGAATTCGCGGACTGGCGAGCAGCGGCATCGCCTCGACGCATCAATTTTTAATCAAATAAATGGAATACATTCTGTCGATAACCCCTCTCATCATTAACGACGCGCGTTTCAAGTCAGATCCGACACCTCATATTAGTCTCAAAAACCTTAATAAAAAAGATTATGAAAAAATGGATACGTCTGATTGTAAGCCTGACGCTTGCTGGTTTGATGGTGAACGTTGCTTGGGCAGGGAAGAAAAACGATAAAGGCGCCGCGTTTGGCGCTCTATTTTACGACGGAGAAACCGTCGGCACCGTAGCAACGCCTACCTCCATGCCTGGTCGCGGGGTAGATGTCATCTATGTGCTCAGCAACGGCCAAGAAGGCCAGCTGGGCGTTACCACCGTTGCCCCGGGAGATGCCAATTACCATGGCGGAAAGTGGAAAGTCTATGTTGTGACTTGGGAGGACGAAACGCCTGTGCCGCTATTCAAGTCAGCAGCTGAAGTGGAGGCCTCGCTTGATGCGGGCGACCTTTCGATAATGCGTGTACCGGAGGCGGACTTCGTTTGCCCGGTCCTGCGTAAGCCCAAGGGATAAAACTCTCTATTGCGTAGTTATCAACAAGCGAGCCAAGCGTATCTGAGTCGCTTGGCTCGCTTCCATTTCCAGAGACCGTCCCTAAAATGTAGGAGCGTGCTTGTCACGCGATTGCGTTGCCGGATCAAGGCTGTGAGCACGCTCCTACGTCGAGTGAATTGCGCTTTGTATGAACGATTGGGCGGTCGCTGAGGGAGTTTCGCTCGTCCTTTGTTACCGGGGGGTCAGTAAATGTCTTCTGGTATTTCGCGATAGAAGAGGACGAGAAGGATCCCTAGTCCAAGAGCTTCTTCAGTTAGCGAGAGAAAGGACTCGACAGGTCCTGACTCCCAAGCAACGAGCAGGTAGGACGCTCCAAAAACAAGAGTTAGCCCTAAGGTGAAATGTGCGGTAAGGCTTACTTTCGAACGCCATTCGCTCCTCAAGTGGCGAATCCAAGTGAAGTATTGATAGGTGATCAAAATGAATACCACCATGGTGGCCAAGTTATATTCAGCGAGTTCCGGCACAATGATAAAGGCGTCGTAGGCGCCGTGCGCCAAAACGGCCAAGCCGAAGGTAGATACTGCCGTATTGATATAGGAGCCTCGATAGAGAATCGCTTGCGTCAACGTAAGCCCGCAAATACCAGTCAAGGATAGATGGAGAAAGTTGGCCGTTACGAAACGTCCTACCGCATCCAACCCCTGGCTGCTTTCGAAGTAACCAATGTTTTCTTCGATTGCGAAACCAAGCCCAACAAGACTGGCGAGCACGAAAATTTCGAGTTCGTCTTTCCTTTTGGCCAGAAAGGGAATCAAGGGCACGAAGCACAGCAACTTGAGCAATTCCTCCCGTAAACCAATGCCAGCGAAACAGTAGATCGCTTGGCCAATCAGGTCGTCGCCTCGAGCAAGTCCGAGCTGCTCTTCCTGCCAGTAAATCGCCAGGATTGTCAGGTGAGCAGAAGCAGCGCCTAGGAGCAAGGCGGGGAGGGCAAGCTGAACCGCCGACTCCTTGCAAGACAGCGGCCCGTTAAACCGCAGGAGCAGGCTTGCCCAAGAGGCTCCTGCCAAGAGGGCGAGCGCGAGAACGCTGAGCTGCATGTCTTCGTAAGCTACGGGCAACAGGGTCTTGATCAGCAAGGGCCAATCCATGGGATTCAGAGCGACATCTCGTTTGAGCAAGCTGGGGATCAGTCCATCGTAGTTCGGATCGTCAAGCAGAGGTCGTAGCTCCGAATAGCGCTTGTAGCGCCCCAAAAGCTCAACCAGCAGAGCTCTCGAGTCTTGGCTAGGGTGAGCTGCAACTTCTGCCATTGCCGCTTTGAGCGCCGATCCATCTTTTGGATACGCCATGTAATAAAGAGACAAAGCGAAGTTGGCGAATGCCGGCGGAGGGGCGAGCTCGCTCAATTGGAGCAAGGTGAGCGCGGCATCCTGCTTGGAAGCTCCTGCTATCATAGCTTCTGCATATGCCTGGAGCACGCGATATTGGCTTGGGTCGACGTTCGGCAGCGCGTCGGCGGGAGGGAGTTGCAGCGCGCGTCCTCTCGATTGGATTGAAAGCAGATACTGCAAGGCATATAATTTTTCGGGAAACGAAGAGTCGCTCAGAAGCTCAGCCTTCAAAGCCGCCTCATGCCTCGCCGTGTTGACAGCGATTTGGGTCATTCCGTCCGCTGATACGATGTAAAGCTCGGTTCGTTGCGGAGCAGCCTCACCCGAAGGTTTTACGAGCCACAACAAAGCTCCGAGTCCTAGGAAAAAGGCCAGCAAAAGAGCAGCGCTCTTCCACAGGAAACTAGCAGTTCGCGTTAATTCGTAAAGTCGCCGATCGTTCACTGAAGACTGTCACTGTTTCCCAAATGGGTATTTTTATTGGATGCTAGATTCTGGATACAGCAGCCGCTTCGCTTCATTGGTTCTCGACCAAAACGCGTTGGGGTTGACCTTTTTCGTGAACACGAAAAACGATCAGCTCTACGCCTTCCGCTCCAGTCCGGGCTGTGTGTATTTGCTTTAAGGGCACCATGCCAGCATCGCCCGCAGCGAACGCGACCTCATCCTTGCCGTCCTGCACAAGCGTGACGGCGCCCGAGACGATATAGACAAATTCCTCTCCTGGGTGCCAGTGCTTGGGAAGCTGGGAATGGGGAGGGATCGAAACTTTGCTCATAAAAACTTCCAAGTGATCCGCTCCCGCGAGAGGACTGTGCAGCAGGCTCTCCATGGCCAGTTCGCTTGAGACGGGAATAGAGTGCTCCGGATGCCCGCTCGCCAAGGATAGACAAAAAAGAGCAGCGAGGCATGAGACGATTGTCGAAGGTCGAGTTTTCATTGCAGAAATCGTTAGAGGTTTGAGGAACTGTACCTTAATTGAGACGCTTCCGGTAGACTCCATTGAAGTCTTCGTCCACAAGTACGATTGTAACGGGCTTGTTCAAAACATCCGCTTCGATGTCAGCGGCGAAATTCCTAAAAATGGAAAGGGTTGCCGGATCCTCCCAGCGATCTCGCAAACAGGAAAGGTACAGCTCGTATTTTTCCTCCTCTAGCCTAATCTGTACGGGAACCGAGTATTCAGAATCGAAATACTCGATGTCCACGAGGTATTGCCCCAAGGCTTTGACCGTTTCCGTTTCCACGTTTTCGCCATGATAGATTTCGTTGCCGAGCAAGCCATCGCTGTAGACGGGCTTCTCGAACTCGAATGGCGTGAGCATGGGCACGTACAAGAACAATATCAGAGCTAAGGTGACTACGAGCGAAAGAGTGGACCACCCAGCGACAGCCCAGCCTGAAGCCTTCTGGCCAAGCTTTGCGAAGTGCGTCCGCAGCAGCTCGCCTTGCAGGTTTTCGGTTAGCAGGTAGGCGATCAAGCCGGTGAGCCCTCCCCAAGCGGCAGTTGGAATCTTGTCGAGCACGCTCTGCGGAATCTCGGATACGAGCCAGAAGTAGGAGAGGGTCAGTCCGAGGCCGAGCAGGTAAGTCTGGTTACGCTGCTTCTTGCGTCCGAGTTGAGAAAAGTTGAGCCCGAGTAGCGTCGTTGCCGCGAGCGGACCACCAATGAATGCGCCGATCCCTATTGCTTTGGCTGTGAAAAGTTTAGCGGACGGTGGCTCTACGTCTGGAATCGGAGAGGAGGAGGCTTCATTGCTCATGGCGGAGAGGGATTCGATCGTTTAGGGAATCAGAGCGATGCAGCATTCCCCGCACAACTGCAACCTTTCATCGCCAATTGGCGGCGGCCTCCGAAGGGCTCTCAAGCTAGGGCATTTTCAATGGCATGTAGGTCGAAGGCTAGCGACAAAATAGCCTGCCACCTCAAAACGGATGACAGGCCATCGACAAAAAGTCGCGATTCAAACGCGGCGCTTCTTTACCAGCTGAAAGTGTTGGTGAGCATGTAAGTGGTGGGTACGGCGAGCGAGTAGATGTTGTTGTCTATCACGGTGCCATCGGATGTCACGGATTCTGGATTTAAAGCTCGAACGCGCAAACCGTCCTTGTTGGAAGAGTCGATGAGACGAGTCGCGTTCAGCTGGATGTTCCAGTTGATGCGTCCATCGTTGATCTTTGTTCTGTATCCAATTTTCAATCCACCGGTTAGGATTGAGTCGCCGAAGATTGTGGCGTCGGGATCGCCCACCGTAGCGAAGAAGTCTTCTCCGGGCAGGTTCCCGAGAGCGGGCACGAAGTCGGCGACGGGTACGTCCTTCGTGTTGGACCCCAGAGCCTTTCCGTCCTCCCAAATCAAGTTGCCGCCCACGGAAAACCCTTTGAATCGACCATCGGTAAAGCTGTAGTTCGTCAAAAGCTTGGCGGTGTATTCAGAGATACCGAGATTCGGACGACCGTCATTCAACTTGGAGGTAACGTAACGGGGCATCACGCTGTTGAAGAATTGGCGCAGCAAGGTGCCGTCCGCAGCGGTCCCATCCGAGTTTAGGATATTTTCGGCAAGCGTGCCGTCCGTCTTGAGCCCTTCCTGAAAGAACGGGAGATAGTAAGGCGCTCGGGCAGCCAACCATGAGTCGATTTGAGCGCCTGCGTTGGAGCCTTCGTTCTCCAGGCGGCTGAAGTCGAATTTGAAGCGCCAATTTGGACTGGGGTTGTAGGTGCCCGAAAACTCGAAGCCCTTGGAGCGGGAGTCGAGGGTTGCATCCACATTTTCAGGACGTTGATAAGGGGCGCTCGAGAGCTGGGCGTTGGTGTCGTAAGTTTCCCATTCGTTGAGGCGTCCCGCCTCCTCGAGGGCGGAATAGAGGTTTTCCTCGAACCCGGGAAGGCTGATGGATGCGAGGAAGTTGAGACCGCCGTCGCTGGTGTTGACTTGCGCCGTGTCGTAGAAGGAGAGGCGAAGGTCGAGCTTGTTCTCCATGATGGTCGCGCCGATGCCGACCTCCTCCGTTTCGCCGCCTTGCGGAGCGATAATACGGCCGAAGTTGTCGGTGCGTGGAGCGGATACGTCGAAGTTCTCGGACCGGTTAGCAAACACACGCAGCTTGTCCGGCAGGATATGGAAGATCACGCTTTGCGTCGTCGTCGAAACGTCCTCCAAAGGATTGTTGGCGTCGCCACGAGGACTGTAGTACGCCTTGGAAATGTCCAAGGGGAAGAGCTCGCGTTCGGGGTCGTTGGGATCGATGCGTCCGATCGAATTGTCGAAAGCCTCGGAATCGATGGTGGAGCGGACGTAAGGATAAACCGAGTCGCTGCGGGCGCCCAGCAAGGTAACGATGCGGTCGTTCCACCAGAAGCTTTGGATGGAGCCGCTAATTCCCTTATTGATTTGCTCGCTGTAGTTTCCGCGGTCGATCGAACCGCGACGCAACTCGATAGCAGTGGGGGAGGTGCTGATGGTGTTCGCTCCCGTCCAGTAGTTGTAGCCGATGTCTTGCTCCTGCGCGAGTACGTTGGAGGGAAGCGAATTGATGTTGAGCGAGGTATCGCCGGGTTGTACGGGATCGCCGATGTACCAGAGGTTGTAGACGCGTCGTCCGGCATCGTTGAAGTTGTCTTCGCGTCCCGTTCGAAGGCCGGAGGTCAGAACGCCGTCTACCGTATTGTTGGCCCTGGTTTCCCAGCGGTATTCGAAGTTCTCCTGCCAGCCGTAAGTGTAGACCCCGGTGAGGCGATGCTTCCCGAGCCAGGAAAGTCGCTCGTTGATATCGCTGAAATCCAAGTCGTAATTGGCTTGGGCCTGGTACCCTTCGGTCGCCCTCTCACGGTAAAGTCCCAGCGGACGTCCGTAGATGAAGGGCCGCAGGAAGTTGGGATTCTCCACCTTCTCGCCATTCGCGTCGAGGAAAAGCATGTAGCGGTTGTTGTCCAGCTGGATGGCCTGCGTCTGGGCGATGATGGGGAAGTTCAGCTCGGCTGCGTAATCTTCTTTCATGCCGGAAACGCCGACGTAGAAGTTGTCGTTCACCTTGTGCTCAAGCGTGAAGCCTATCTTCTCGTCTTCTTCGTCGCGATAGTTGCCGGGCAAGGCATTCAAGTCGAACTTGTGGTAAGGGAAGATTCCTGAGTCGGTAACCTGCGGGTCGAGGAAGCCGCTGCGGTTTTCCAGGGGATGCGCGGTGCGGATCAGAGTGCGGCGTTCGGCATTTGGCCCGCGACCACCGTCCGGCAGGCGAGTGCCAGCCAGGTTCATCCCACCGAAGAGGGGCGTGTCCGGCGCATTTCCGTCGTAGTAGATGAGCAGGGCGTTGTCCTGCCCGTCCCAATCGTCACCCAGACGTACTTCACCTGCGGATACGCCGGTTCCAACGCCGTCAATGTCAGAGGTGGCCCCGATAACCCCGGTCGCCCGCCGCACCGTATCCATGTTTTGTGTACCATTGCTATTGCGTACGCCCGGATCGGTTGGATCCCACCAGAAGCCAGCGTCGAACAAAGACTGCTCGAGAGCGGCTCCACTCAATCCATTAGAAACCTGTTGCGCATAGAAGTCGTTGTAGACGGAGAGCCACCCGCTAACGTTGTCGTGTACTGGGCGATAGCCTGGCTGGCGGCTGTAGCGATCGATATTCTCGTAGAATCCAGTAATCGTCGTGTTTTGCGTAGGCCGGTAGGTAAACGTGGCAAAAGCTCGACGATCCAACTCGCGGGCATGTTCGACGTTGTATTGCTGATTCCCCCATTTGCCCGCAAGACGCACCGCGAGCTTGTCTTCCATTAGCACGCGGCTCGCATCGAAGGTCCCGCGCAAGGTGCCGAAGTTATCCGTCACAAAGCTGACATTGTTGATGTCTTGCCCTGTGTGAGCCGTTTTGGCTGCGTAGTTAATGAGTCCGCCTGGCTGTCCCAATCCGAAGAGAATTGAATTCGGTCCGCGCAGGAACTCAGCCCGCTCGATATTGTAACGGTCTCCGCCGATGATGACAGGCAAGAAGCCTTGGGTTTTCGAAGCGTCGCCGAGGCCGCGCACGCGAATCGATCCTTCCGAGGAACGCGGATCGCCGAAGTCGTTTCCGGAATATCCGTCGCCACCCACGATACGGTCGGAGGTACGATCGGTAAGGGCGTTGGTTTCGGCTCCAGCAACCTGCTCCAAAGCGGTCACGAGATCCGTAGCCCCCAAGTCGTCCATGAAGGCCTCCGTTAGCACGGATACCGAAGCGGCCACATCTTTCAGCTCCGTATTCAAGCGGCTTCCCGCAGTGGCGGATTCAGCGCGATAGCCTTCGTCCCTCGAGCCATCCACTTGGAAGGGGGACAAGGTAAATACATTTTCGTCCTCGTCCTGCTCGCCGCCAGCTTGGCCGTACAAGCTGAAGCAGGGGGCTGCGACGACCAGCGAGGCAGCGAGCCATGGCTTCGTTTTGTAGTATTTTTTCATATCTCGGTTTTTTGTAGTATTTGCAGTTTTGTAGTTACGCAGCTCCCCAAAGCTTTTCACATCGAGCCATTCGTCCCGGCATTCGCTTGCGACGAAACAGGCCCCGAAAAAACGGGGAGAGCAAGGGGGGTGGGCGGAGCCAACGAAGCCCGGGGAGATACTGGGCCAAGTCGCTTGCCATTGGAGAACGGGCGGATTTCCAGTCCGCCTCAGGATTCACCTATCCACTGGGCAAAAAGGGTAAACGGTAGAGGGACATGCGGTAGGGGGGGGTGGGTCGCATCGACCTGTTTGAAACGGAAACGGTGCATCCTACTCGATGCCATTTCGGTGGGAGTCTGTTTTTTCGTGCTTAAGGCTGCAGATGAGGGGCACCCGAAGGTAAATCGAGAGTCGCGCCGCACCTTAATGGGGTGTATTAAAAATCGCGCTACAGGAGCGAACCGTACAGAGGAATTCTGCGGATATATTTGTGCTTTTGAATCCGAAGCGGCGCTTCCAGACGAGCAGCATCCAGCGCTAATTGTAGGGGCTCGTGTCTGCGATTCTTAGCCCCTGATTCTCCCCGTAAAGATAGTCACTGCAAATGGCGTCTTTCTTGCTGTGGAGACGTATGCCACCGACCCGATCCTTTTTTCGCCACACCAAGATTATCGCGACCCTCGGCCCCGCCACGGACTCGAAGGAAATGCTCGCCAAGCTGATCACCGCAGGAGTGGACATCCTGCGGCTCAACATGGCGCACGCCAGCCACCAGTGGGTCGACGATGCCATGTGGCACATTCGAGAGGCATCTTCCGAAATTGGCCGCCATGTCGGTGTCATGATGGACGTCAAAGGCCCCGAGATAAGAACCGGCAGGGTCGAAGCCCCGATCAAGGTATCCGCGGGCGAGGTCTTCGAAATCCATTTGGAGGCGGCGATGCCAACCGGCGACGTGCCAGCTGTGTCCACTAACTATCCCGGCCTGCCGATGGACCTGGAGACGGGAGCCATCGTGCTGATTGACAGCGGACTCATTCGCATGCGAGTTCTTGCCAAGGACGAGCAACGGGTACGCCTCGAGGTTCTAACCCCTGGAGAAATCGGTTCCAAACGCCACATCAACCTGCCCGGCGTTTTCGTCAACTTGCCATGCCTGACACCCAAGGACGAAGAAGACCTGAAAGCCGGCGTGAAGGCGGGCATCGACTTCGTGGCTCTATCTTTCGTGCGGCAAGCCTCTGACATCAGAACCTTGCGGGCCTTCCTCGATGCTCTTGGTTCACCCGCTAAGATAATCGCCAAGATCGAAGATCAAGCGGGCGTACGCAACATGCAGGAGATCGTAGAGGAAGCCGACTGCATTATGGTTGCCCGCGGCGATCTCGGTATCGAAATCGACTACCATCGTTTGCCGTTGGTGCAACGCGATCTGGTTGCCGCCTGTAGGGCGGCGGGCAAACCCGTGATCATTGCGACCCATTTGCTCGAAACGATGATCAATTCTCCCATGCCTACCAGAGCCGAGATTTCCGATATTTCGAATGCAGTTCGCGAGCAAGCCGACGCCATCATGCTCTCCGGAGAGACCACCGTGGGCAAATATCCGCTGGAGTCGGTGCAGGTCATGAAAAACATCATCGAGAGCATAGAGCCATCCGTAAGCTACGACTTGAATCGAGACCTTACGCTGCCCAGCCCTAAGGCCAAGCTGCTACGATCCGCCGCAAAGCTGGCTCAAGACATGGAGCAGTCCGCGATTGTGGTTTTCACCCGCAGCGGCTACCTCGCCTATACCTTGGGAGCCCTGCGAGCTCGCGGCGCTCCCATTTTCGCTTTCACGGATGTCGAATCGATTTTCCGACAACTACTGCTGCCTTGGGGCGTCGAGCCCTTCCTCATCGAGTTCTTCGATGACCCGGAAGAGACCATCAGTCTCTCGCTAAAGATCTTGCGCAAGAAGGAGTGGGTGGAGAAGGGGACCACCGTAGCCGTGATCACCAATGCGCTGGCCGAAGGAAAGGTCATCGACACACTGCAGCTTCGCACCATCTAGCTCCAGAAAGGGAGCGCCGATATGACGACGCACTCGTATTTGGTAATTCCCTACGCAATCGGCGGAAGACGGCAATTTATTCCCTTTGGGTCTAATATCTCGAAGCTTGCTTCGACTCTTGAGGTGGATCGGCTTTGGGCGCTTCGCTTTGTCGGCAAGCCTCGGTACCGAATACGATTTCGCAATGGCGCCTTCGAAGAAGCCGCGCCACCTGTTTTTTGAATACCTCGCTGCCGCGCTCCGGCAGTCGACGAAATCGAGAGCTTGCTCCGAGGGTCTTTATTTACCTCGGAAGAGACGAGTGATCCCGAGGATCAAGCAAACCGCTCCGCCGAGCTGCAGCCAGATAGCCTTCTCGGAAGGGGATCCGGTGAACAGGCGGGAAAAGCTGGAGCTGATCGAATCCGCAGCGCTGAATCCATAGGCAAGAAGGATGATTCCGATGACAACGAGCGAAAGGGAGAGCGGCTTTTTCATGGGATGATAACTTGGTTCAGGTCGATTCGATGCGAAAGGGATATCACACAAACGTCCTCCCATATCAAACCGCTTTTTGCACGGCATGTTCTCTGCGGAACTAGCTCAGAATCAAGTGCAGTCCGAGCAGAACAGCAAAGGTCGCGACAGCGGCACACCCCAGAAGGTAGAGGTGGCGTGGCTTGGGACCCTCCACGCATTGCTCTCTTGGAGCCTTTGCAAAACGCCTCGAGCCCAACGTCAGTCCGACCATGGCGACCACGAAGCCGAAGAGATTCCACCAAAGCCAGCTCATCTGCGGCGCTGCCAGCCAAAGCGTCGCATTGGTCGCGATTCCAGCCGACAGGCACGCGACTCCCCAATAAGGGCTCTTGAGCTCGCGTCCTAGCAGAATGAATACGAAGCACGCGAGGATCGGTCCGTTGAATGCCGAGCTGATCGCGTTAACCAAAACAAGAACCGTCGCCTGAGACCCGCTGAAAAGGAAAGCCAAGCCGCAAGCTGCCAACCCAAAGACTACCGTCAGGCTGCGGGCCCGCACCAAGGGATGCCGTAGTCCCGGAAATGCGACTTCCTTGCCGCCTAGGAAGTCCTTTTCCAAGGCGGCGCTGAGCGAGTTGATATTCGAGTCCAAGCTCGACATAGCGGCTGCCAAAATCCCTGATACAATGATCCCTTTCAGTCCCGTCGGCATGTATTCGATGATAAAATACGGGGCGATGAAATCAGGGTTCTGCCCTTGCATCATCTGTTGCAACCACTCGGATTGCTGGTAAAACAACCCCAGAAGCACACCAAAGCTACAATAGGTCAGTACCAAGGGGAGGCGCAGCGTACCGTTCAGCAAAATCGCTTTGCGGGCTGTGGGAAGGTCCTTGGCGGCGAGCAAGCGTTGGGCTTGGCTTTGATCGCAGCCGTAGTAAGCGAGGTAGAGGAAAAAGCCTCCGATCAACATCGGCCATAGGCTATAGGCCGCTCCGTCGTTCAAGCCGTTGCCCGAAAGTTGGTAGATCGCGAGACGGCTTGAATCGAATGAGTTGAGAGCGTCACCCGGTGATTCGAGAAGGAAAAGCAGCACTACGGCGCAGGCAAGGGCGCTGAGCCAGAGGACGATCAACTGCATGATGTCGGAGTAAATATCCGCCTCGATTCCCCCGATGGTCGTGTAGACCATCGAAAGCCCGCCAACCACGAGGATGCTGTTGGAGACGGACAGGTCTAAGCAAACCGCGACCACCACCGACATGGCGTAGAGAGCCACGCCAGTTGCCAAGCCGCGTCCTGCGATGAAAAGCAGACTCAAGGTCTTGCGCGTCGCTGCACCCATTTGGCTTTCTACCGCGGAGAAGATCGTGGTGGTCCCAGCTTTTTTGTAACCAGAAACAAGATACAGAATTCCTATAGTCGCCAAGGGTACCGCCAACTCATACTGCAGCCACTTCAGCCCGCCTCCCTCCTTTATGGCGATGAAAGCAGGCGCGCCGATCAGGCTGATGGCGCTGCATTGGGTCGCGATCATCGAACCCGCGATCGACCAAGCTCCCAAGCGATTCCCAGCAAGGTAGTAGTCGCTCTGCTGTTTTTGTCGCAGTCCGATCCAGACGCTGAGCGCAACCACGCCAGCGAGGTAGACAATTACGATTAGCCAATCGAGGGGGTGCATACGCCCCCGAGCGAGCAACATCTGCGCCGGAGATGGAGCTGCTTAAAATCGTCACAGGCGAAAAGGGGTAAGGCGGTGGCGAAGGTCGCCTCGCTATTCAATCCCGGCGTTGAGGATAATTTGTACACTGATTTGAGCGCTGCATGTACGACGATCCCCCGCGGATGCCCATTTTCCAGCAGTCTCCCCTCTGCAGCTCCTCGCTTGGCGCAGTTCAAGTTTATCCTGAGGAGCAGCCTCATGCTGCCCTCTAAAAAAAACGAAACAATGATGTACAATTTACTGGCAGGATGGATAGGGATGGCCGCTGGCGTGCTCTCGGGAGCTGCGATCGGACTTTTCTTCCATCGAGACAAATGGCTAGGCGGATACAGCTCCTTCGAACGGCGAATGCTGCGTCTAGGACACATCGCCTTTTTCGGAATCGGATTTTTAAATATCCTTTTCGCACTGACGCTCGGCGAGGCTCAATTGGGCCACTGGGCTTTGGCTGGGAGTTGGGCCTTAGCGGCGACCAATCTTCTCATGCCGCTGAACTGCTTCCTTTCCGCATGGAAGAAAGCTTTTCGGCACCTCTTCTGCATTCCTGTTTTAGGAGCCTCATGGGGTGTCGCTACTGCAATTATCCATATTTTGAATACTTTATGAAAATCGTCTTTTTAGCCATGAGCGGCATTCGTGTCTTTGACCAAGAGCTGCTCGAAATCGGTCTTACGGTCCCGGGATTCGTCGAGCGAAGCAAGACCATCGCATCGTTGCCAAGCCTAGGGCTCCTCACTTTAGCGGCTCTCACTCCTTCGCATTGGGAAATAGAATACCGCGAGATTGATGAGATGAAAGAAGGGGACGTCGAAACCCTAGGCCTTGCAGATATCGTCGCCTTCAGCACCTTCACGGCTCGGGCTTTCGACGCCTACGCCTTGTCCGGATCGCTCAGGAAACGCGGCATTTACACGGTGATCGGAGGATTGCACGCGTCCCTCTGCCCAAGCGAATGCGCAGAACACTTCGATTGCGTGATTGAGGGGGAGGGCGAACCGGTTTGGAACGACCTGTTGTCAGATTTTGAATACGGTAGGCCGCGGTCCCATTATAAGGCGAATCGCGCCTACGATCTCTCCCAGGCGCCGATTCCCCGCTTCGACCTGCTCGAAGTCGAACGCTACAATCGGCTCACGGTGCAAACGACGAGAGGTTGCCCGTGGGAATGCGAGTTCTGCGCCGCCTCGATCAGACTCGGTGGGGGATACCGCTGCAAGCCAGTCGACAAGGTCTTGGCTGAGCTGGACGCCATCCGTTCCCATTGGCCGCACCCATTCGTCGAGTTCGCCGACGACAACACTTTCGCCAGCAAACGATACGGCCATCGCTTGATGGATGCCCTGCAGGGCTGCGACTTTCGCTGGTTTACGGAGACGGACATCTCTATCGCCCACGACTCAGCTCTGCTGGCAAAGATGAAAAAAGCTGGCTGCGCCCAAGTGCTGATCGGCCTTGAGGATCCCTCAGACGTGAGTGGCGTCGAGCTGAAAGCCGACTGGAAGGCGAAACAGCGAGCAAGCTACCTGGAATCCATAAAGCGGATACAGGACCACGGAATCACGGTAAACGGATGCTTCGTGCTTGGCTTTGACTCGCACAAGCCGGACGTTTTCGATCGCTACTGGGAGTTCATCCGCGAGAGCAATCTCTTCGAAGTGCAACTCACCTTCTTGACTCCCTTTCCTGGCACGCCGCTCTACGATCGCTTGGCAAAAGAGAATCGCTTGCTGCATGCCAATGACTGGCGACGTCGTACGCTCTTCGACATTTGTTTCGAGCCTAAGCAGATGAGCGCCGCGGAACTGCGAGACGGTTTCATCGACTTAGCGCGCAAAGTCTACGATGACGCGGAGGTCGATCGCCGCCGCAGGAACTTCATCCGTTCCAAGATGCTTGCGGATGTGGTGTGAGGGAGATTCCCGCTATCGATTCGCGGCACAAGGCCGCTTCCCACGTCAAGCGGCCAACTCTTCGGAAAGCTTCTCGAGGCGTTGCTTGACCTCCTGGAGGGCAGCGCGCACGTCCTTGATATCGAGTCCGGATTCCTTTAAGCGGCCCTGCGTAATGGTCCAGTAGGACTTCTCCCCTGGAGTCCCTCTGCCGAGATGCTCGGCGATGGCTCCAGAAAGAGCCAGCAAGTACGCGTGCACGTTTTTCTCGGGAGCTTCGTCTGGCGTGTACTGGTAGCGAAGGGCCTCAATGGCTCCCTCCGGAAAATTCCAGGCATCCAAAACGATGGCGGCGGCTTCTGGATTGGTGACGCCAAGGTTTTCCTCTTCCCAGAGGAGCAGCGGCGTTTCTTCTTTTGCGGAGAATCGAGGCGGCACCATGAACTTCTGCGAGCAAGCATCGATGATGGTCTTGCCCATGGTCTTGAGGAGACCCAGCGTGTAGGCCTCCTTCTCGTCGAGACCTCGAGCCTTAGCCAAGGCCTCCATCGCCAGACCAGTGGCCACGGCGTTTTCCCAGAAGAGCCATCCATCGATACCGTAGGTTTCGTTGCGGCGAGCAAATACGTTGGACGCGGCAGCCATGCCCACCACCTTGAAAAGCTCGGCGAATCCGACACGGCCCACCGCTTGCTCCAAGGTGTCCACCGGCTGGCCCAAGCTGAAGGCCATGCTGTTGGAGATCTTGAGGACCTTGGCGGTAAGCGAAGCGTCCGTTTTGACCAGCTCGACGATATCCTTGCTGACCGTATTGCGGTCCTTTAGCAGTCGAGTGAGCTTGGCAAATATCTGAGGGGAGGGAGGCAGCTTCTGGGCTGCGGCTTTTAGTTCCAGTTGGGAAATGCTGTAGGCCATAGGATTGAAAAATGCGGTGGTGGTTCACCCTAAAAACGGCAGCGAGCAAAGTCCCTGTAGAAGCCGAGTCGTTAAAGGGATTTTAAAAGCGCGCTGCCCTGCGGGGAGTGGGATTTGGGACGACTGAGATAGGCGTTTCACGTCGGTTCTGCAGGAAGGGCAATCGCCCTCGTCCGATGCCTATCAGCCTTTTCTGAGGTCGATTTTCCAAACAGTGGTCTTGTCTCCTGCGGGAGACTTGACGTAACGAACCGGAATTCGCTGGGACTCGCTCGCTCCGATGGTGTCTCCGGCTGGAATTGCTTCGCCGCGCTGAGCCACGTAGCTGAGCAGGTCGAAGAATCGTTCGACCGCAACGCTGGTTTCGTCCTGCGGAAATACCAGGTAGAGCTCGGGGAGACCTAGCTGGTTCATTCCCATGCTCAAGAAGCTCATGGAATGCTTGTTTTCTCGCCCGCGGCTAAACCCGTTCCAGAGGATGACGCGGGGCATCACGGAACAGTCGCCGGCTAGGGACAGGAAAAACTCTCGGGAGTGCGTCGCCCGCGAATTCCCCCAATAAACGCCGGTAGCGGAAGAGCTCTCCACGATTCCTGCAAGCAGGGACGTGAATGCATCGATCCCCTCCAGTGGGGTCGTTCCTTCGAGCGTCCCCAAGCTGGTGACCATCAAATGAGCCCTGTGCTCGATAGAGGCCTGCGGGGAACTGAGGGACTCGAGCGAATAGTCGCAGTGGTTCTCTGCTTCGTTGTTGGGAACCTTGGCGTCGACGAGGGCGATGAAGGCGGTTCCGAGTTTCGGCAAGGAAACAGTAATTATCTTTTGATTACCCTCACCTGAAGCTTCAACTACGAGCTCGCCTTGCCCGCAGTGGTACTTCGCGAAAGCCCTAGCCAATGCTTCGGCGGAAGGGAGGCTTGGCTCTTCGAGCAGGACGAAGGCGAGGTGATTGCGAACAGGTTCGATCTGTGGGGCTTTTTTGCCTCTCGCTTCGCTGAAAAATCCGAAAAAGCTCATAGCTACAAGGGTTGTGATTAATGAATGCGGTTTCACGATGTATTGAATAAACGGCTACGGTATTTAGCGACTGTCCAGTAGATAGGTTTTCTGTAGGGTTAGTCCTTGGTCCAGACCGCGTCGCGCTATGGAACGGGTTTGCGCTGCGGTCTGCAGCAAGCTGCAACCCTAGGAAGAAGAGTCGGTGTGTTTTTTCGCTTTGGGTTTAACACCTCGAAGCTTGCTTCGATTTTTGAGGTGGATC
Organism: Pelagicoccus enzymogenes; assembly: GCF_014803405.1. NCBI lineage: Bacteria > Pseudomonadati > Verrucomicrobiota > Opitutia > Puniceicoccales > Pelagicoccaceae > Pelagicoccus > Pelagicoccus enzymogenes. The sequence continues at coordinate 45,629 of NZ_JACYFG010000060.1, read as the reverse complement.
GGCTTCTCCGAAGACGATTTCGCGATAGCGTCTTCGGAGAAGCCGCGCCACCTGTTTTTTAAATACCTCGCTGCCGCTCCGGCAGTCGATGAAGTCGAGAGCTTGCTCCGAGGATCTTTATGACACAGTCTCATAGAGGAGTCTACCAAGGGAGTCGCCGGTGTCGAAACAGACCCCTTACTCGCCCGCTTGTCGCTTGAATTCGAAGGATTCGCCCTTGCGAAACCAACCGGCGAAAATGCGGGCTTCCAGAGTTTCCACAGACGGGTGCTCCACACCCGGGAAATAGGCGTCGACGATTTTCGTTACCTGGCCGGCCACTTCCAAGCCTTCTGCGTAGGCGAGGTAGTCAGGACCCAGCTCCGCGACGAGCAAGTAGGGAGCCACGTCCTCCTTGAGCAGATGATTGGATATGCCGAGGTAGTCGGTGCCGTTGATCTTTACCGAAGCCTTGGGACTAATGGCAAAGTCTGTCGCTGCTGGGTCCTTGGCCACCACGAGAAAAATAAGGCGCAGTCCGTGCGAGCGAGAGTGGAATCCCTTTTCGTTCAACCATTGCTTGCCGATTGGGTCGACGGACAAGAGATGGACGACCGAGGCTTCGCCTTGCTGCGAGGCCGGGAGCTTGAAGCTGGGAAAGCTTTCCGCCTGTAAGTGAGAAATCACTACAAAAAGGGTGAAGGCGAGTAGCATGAATTTCATGGCTTTGTATCAAGATTTTGGATTTTTCGGATTCTATGGGATGACACGAAAAGCCAGGATGGCATCGAGGCTCGCGTCCTCCCTTTGGGACAGGAGTAAGGTTTTGCTGCGGGCTTATGGTTCAGCTCGAAGGCGGATGAAGGTAGGGGGATCGACAAAGGGCAAAGTGAGCATGATTTCGCCTGAGCTTTCCTTTTTTAGCGATGGATACCCTCCCGCCAGCCACGCTTCGGGGACCATGCTCCAGCTGTCTTGCTGCAAGGTGCGAGAGTATTCGACGTAAACGTCGTCGTTACGGTAATCGCTTGGGATGCGCAACACAGCATTCCCGTGCTCGTAGCGCAAGGAAAGGGGAGCCTGCTGGTCGTCGCGGTAGGCCATGAACCCGAGGGCGTAGGCGAGGTAAAGAGGGACTCCTGCCTCGTTTTCCGAGTCGAGTTCGTTCCCATCGAAAGACCATTTGTTAAAGCTGTACCAGCTGCCGAAAGGAGTCGTCTCGCTATAGGAGTACGTCGCCGTGAGCTGTCCTGACTCCCGCAAGGTGAAGCTCGAATTTGACCCTTCGATAGTTTCGCTCTCCTCCTCGTCGAAGGAGAAGGTTAGGGTAAAGTTGAAGTGTTGCCCGTATAGGTCGTCCTTAATCCGCTCGACGGCGATGGTGGGAGAGCTTACAATTTCCTGTTCCGATGGTTCGACGGCGTAGTCAATCGTTTCCGTCTCTTGGACGTCCCCAATACCGATCGTAATGCTTCCGACACCTTGATCGCTGATCGCCGCTATATCATCGTCGTAGAGCTTTCCGTTCGCAGGATCGACACGTCCTCTGTCGCCAATCGTCATAAGCCGGGTACTTATTCCTTCGAACAGGAATGAGAAGCGAGTAGGAAAGGTTCCCAGCTCTTCGTAAGTCACGTCCGATTGAGTCTGCAGAGAGAAGTTCTCCCAGTAGATTCGGGAGCCGTCCAGGAAGGTGCATTCGGTGACCTCTAGCGTTTCTCGGTCAAAAGCCACCTTGGCATTCAGGATGCCCGAAAACCGTGGTGAAGCCGTGTCCTGTCCTCCTGTGGAAAAAGAGATGCTGTAGCTTATATCGCTTTCGCTTATCTCGAAAGGAACAGTGTATCTGAGCGTTTCCGAGAAGCTTGAGAAAAGGGGGGCCAATAGCCCAAGAGTAACGGCTGCTATGCGTTTCAAGTGTGGGACAGTGCTAAGAGGTTGGACGCTCGCAACAGAACCGCAATGCGCCTCGCAGGCAAGGCTTCACTGAGGAAAAGGAGCGAGCCGGTGGATGTACACGGCGGCCAGTCGGCAGCTTGGGACCCTTCGAGGCTAGGGGAGGGAGAGTTTTAACGGTCCGCTGTCATTAATTTCAACTACGGCCGCGTTAGCTCAAGGCCTCCGCGTTCCGCAATTCGGGCAGTGCTTGTAGCTCGCTTGCACGAAGAAACCGCATTTGCCGCAGTCGCAGCCCTCGTCTTCAGCGGCGATGGGCGGGCTTGGAACCGTCGTTTGCGTTCTCGCGGCGAATCGAGAGGGCGATCCGTCTCCAAACCAAAAAACACCAGTGAAAAGGCTCGTCTTGACCGTTGCGTAGATGGTTTCACCCTCAGGATTCAGGTAGGTGACCTCGTAGGTGCGGGAATTATCCTCGCCAAAGGATCCTTTTCCAAACGGTGACCAAGTCGCGGAAACCAGCTTGCAACCACTTTCTTCCAGTTCCACGGCGATGCGCTTGCGATCCCATTTGCCAGCCAAAATCCTCAAAGCGAGGATGCCCGCGATCACGCTGCCTACGATCCAAGGAAGGTAGTTCGGGTCAGCCTCTTTTCCAAAAACGTAAAACTCAGCGAGGACTGTCATGGGCGGCTTGGTTCTCTCGAGTCAGCGTGGAAACAGTGGCGTCTGCAAGCCAATGGGGCGATAGCGGGCGGACCTATCGTAGATCGATCGTTACCGAAAAGTCCTTCTTGAAGAAGCTGCCGCCCGGTTCCTTGTCCGAGCCGTAGCTCATCACCGTTACGGAATCCGCGGTCACGATATACTTGAACGGTTCGCCGATGTGGTCCTGCAGGTCTTCTTGGGGAAGCCCCAGCGCCTGGAGGGAGGTCGGCACCCGATCGTTCGTTTCAATGAAGGCCGTGATCGCTTTTTCGATACGATCGAGCCGATCAAGGGAGACTCGCTTCGGACTCTCCGCGTCGCCGTAGAAGACGAGCAGCAAGCCCATGGTCAAGGCGGCAGAGCCTATCGCTAGTCCGAATTTCAAATTTTGAGGAAGGGAACGCATCTGAGCCAAGCAAACTCCTATTTGCATCGTCACCTGTCAAGAGGGTGGAATGTGGCCTCAGCTAGAACCTGCCGCCAGTGAGGGCCACGCAGAGCCGAAAAACCATCGGAGCGCGCTACCTCGAGCAGGGAGACGACTCCCGCTTGGAGTCTGTCCCAAAACACCTCCAAGCCAGCAAATGCTTGATTTAACAAAAAGCCTCCTAGCTCCCGGAGCGGATTCGCCGCATCTTTTCGCGCTCGACCCGGAACTTCTCTCGGTTGCAGTTACAGTGCGGGCAGAGCGGGGTGTTGTAGAGAAGCACTATCTTTTCGCCGAGTTTTAAAGGACGCTCCTGTCCGCGCTCCACCATCTCCATCGCGGGGCCGCAGCTGGGAACGATCGAGCTTAACGCGCCGTAAAAGAGATCGCCCAGAGTCCGTGATTTTTCTTTCGGTTTATTACTCATGTTTCAGCGTAGTAGTCTTCCATTGAGAGCGGTTGCTCGGCAAGCCACCCCATGCGAGCGAACTGATTCATGCTCAGTCTAGCGAAGGCTTGAGCTTGTACGCAGCCAAACGGTAGAGGGCAGGTTTTTAGTGCGAAAATTTAGTACGGCTTGCAGGGACGTGTGAAGGTGTCGCTCCGTTTGGGACCAAGTCTGGCGCGCTGCAGGGCCAAGGGCATTACCCCGCCCTTCAAAACCTTATCTGCGTATTGCTCGAAAATCGGGCGTTCGGAACCTCGCCTGTGCTTTCGTAGCGAGCGATTGCAGCTTTCCAGTTCTCCAGCGTGTCGGATACGGACTTGTTGGTGTGATGCCGCGCAATGCCCAAGTCGAATCCGGTCCTCACCACGAATACGATAATATCAGACTCTGACAGGATCGCCTCGTCCTCGACGGCAAGGCCAATGAGCTCCAGAGCATATTCGCTTTCGGAGGGAATGGAGTGGGGCGGAAAGGCGACAATCTGAAGATAGGTTACGGAGCGAGACTCGTTGTTTGCCAAGCTGTAGCTTGTATTCAAATGTACCCCTGCTTGGCGAACGTTATCCTGCTGCTCCAGTTTTTCGTAAAGGGCGAGAACCTTGGTCAGATTGAAATTCTCCTCGGCCAAGTTGGATGCCCAAACCAGTACCGCAATAGACAAACCCGAGATTACGGAAAGAATTACGAAATGGCCTTTCCAAAGCCGCGCCACCTTCACTTCGCTCGCTCCAGGTTCCGCCCTTACGACATGGCTTCCGCAAAGAAAGTCGTGCAGGCTCCGACGTGTCCGGACGTTGAAAATCAGAAAGTAGCCTATGGCTCCGCCCACTCCGAAGATGGCGATTCCCAACACCAATGACACCGTGTGTTGATTTAATCCCAAATCAATATTCACCCCGTTCAGGAAAATGGGAGTGGCCACGATACCCTGGCGGATGAATGCCGTCGTGAAGGCGAGCGGCGCGCCCGCTTGATCAAGCACCTTGATCCCCATCATTCGCTTCCCAAGCGTCTGTCCTCCGCCTAGCTTGGAATTAAAGCTAGCAAAGTAGGCCATATAGATCGCGAGGCCATACAGTCTCCCCGTCTGTCCCAAGGACAGAAAGTACTCGTAGAAGGAGTAACCAATCGCTAAGCCCACTACTCCGAGCAAAATAGCGTCAATAGCGTAGGCCAAAACGCGACGCCAAAAGCCAGCGTAGCGGTAGCTTTGGGTTTCCGGTTCGACGTCTCTCGGCCCCGTCAGGCCCTCGTCTTTAGGTGTATTCATGAATTGGGGATATTGGCCCGCGGTTATATCACAGGTTGTTCGTTTTTGAATACGGCTTCTTGGAGGCGGAATTAGCCTTTTGGAGAATGCGCTCTGCTGGACTTGTGTGCGTCTCCGCCTTACCGCCACTCGCTGCGGCAACATGGGACCGAGCTCGCGTCAGCTGCTTTTCCAGATGGGCGTCCGAGTAATCGGCAGAAGTTTGCTTCCATCGTTTATGATAATCTAGGACCTCTTGAAACTGACCAAGCTGATTCATAGCAAAAAACAAGTTTCCCACGTAGCGTCTTTTTTCCGGGGCCATGCGAATGGCAGTTGCATAATGTTCGATTGCCTCCTCGTATTGACGATCCCATGACAGAGAATCAGCCAAGTAGAAATAGGTGCGATCGTCCGCATGTCGCTCGTATTTCAGCAACCAGCCTTTAGCGATATCCACCGCTTCCTCGTAGCGTTTCAATTCTATTAGGGTTACTGTGAAATTGACGAGCAAGGTAGCGTCCGCTGGGGCCAAGCCTAGCGCCTCCTTGAAACAGCGAGCTGCTTCATCGAAATTTTCTACGTCGAAATTGACGGCCCCCTGCATCTTCAGGAAGGCGGCGTCAATTTCACCTTTTTGCGACCAGTCTGAAGCCCATTCGACCGCCTCCTCCGACCTGCCTGCTCCCCGTAGCGAGCTGACATACTGGCTGGCGACATCCCCAGAGGGAGCAAGCTTGAGAGCCTTCAGAAGATAGGGAAGGGCTTCGTTATGATGATCCGCTTCAGCAAGCCCTTTGCCTACGTTCTCCCAGAAGTAGGCGTTCGGCTTGTTTTTGCTCGACCAAGCTTCCACAAATTCGTGTTGCGATTCAGGCCCTTCCACGACCGCCAGCAAGAAAGAGTGAGTCCCCGCCATGCGGGGGTCCTTTGGCAGGCGAGAGATACCGAGACGCGTAGCCTCGATCGCTTCCTCGTAGCGTCCCCACTTGGTGTAAAAGATCGCTATGTGCCGCAGCGTTCCTTTTGCCTTCGGGTTGTTTACCCAACGCCGGGCAACCGGCTCCGCTTGCTCAAATTCCTGCAGAACCTTGCTGTTGTAGAAAAACAAGTCGGTTGCGGTGGCGTCGTCGGGATCTGCCGCGATCGCTTGCTTCGCGTACTTGAGGCTTTCGGCGTATCGGTTTTCACCAAAGTAACACAGGGCCACTTCCCGCAATGTCCTCTGAGTTGGCTCTATGTCTTTGCCTATTGACTCGAACAGCGAAATGCCTTCGCCATTTCTCCCTTGTCTCTGGAGCTTTGCGATTTGGCGCTCGAGTGTTTTCTCCGGACTTCGACCTTCGCATCCGCTAGCGATCAACGCGAATATCAGAATAATGGGTAATGCCTTCATCGATGTAAGGGGATTTTTCCAACTAACGTCAGAGGTCGATGCTGAAGTCTATGTTCTCGATAACGGCCTCCACGAGGCTGCCGCCGACATCCACGAAATCCATGGCATTCTCAATTTCGGAAATCCGTTTCTTCCGTCCCCGGATTGCAACTACGAGGAAGTAAAGACCGATACCGGCAAGGAGGCTGAGCAGCCACGAGAACCCATCTGCAAGCTGCAGATAGATCATCGTCCCCAAGAGGGCGGATCCAATCGAGCCGACTAGGATTCGCGAGAAAGGGCTCGCGGTCGCGACCTTGAGATCTCGCAGCGTGCCGAGATCTAGGTCCCTTCGCGTGCGATCACGCTTCTTGTTGGCAGCCTTGACCGCCCGTTTGACGATAAGCTCTTGGTATTTATCGGGGTTCACAAGAATTGTGCCACAAGGCAGGGAGTAGAAACCGTTGTTTCGTGTATTTAAATTTCACAAGAGATGGATCAGTTGAAGAGAGAACACGATGCCCCAAAGATTGCCAGAGGGAAGTGCCAGGGCGTGTTCGCGGATAACCTTAAAGCTGGCAGGAAAACGGGTCCTGTCGCGAAGCGATCCGAGCCCAAGGCGAGGGTCACCCCGTCCGCCAAAGCCATCCGGCACTGGTGCCGCAAGGGATGGAAGATCCGGCGATTCCTAGCAAGGTGAAAAGGATGCAGCGCTTCCAACGATGCTGCCAAGAGCGTTGAGGATAGCGGTGGTCACTCGAGCTCTGTTGAAGACAATATCGCAGAGTGTCAGGAACAGGACACCGAGATAGACGAGGTAGGCAAATCCGGTGTAGTCGTTGTAAACGATGGTGAGCAGCCAATTTTGCTCGAACAAGTAGAAGTAAGAGCAAACCAAAGTGGTGAAAGTGAGCAGGCTGCCGGGCAGGAAGAGGTGCGCCATGGCTTGCGGCTTGGCGAAGGATACGAGCAAAAGGAGAAGAAATATAACAAAGTTGCTTCCTGTAAAAATGCGTATATCAGCTTTTAAATTGGTGGCGATTTCCGTGTATTTGTAGTGAATGAAATCAACCAACTTGTCGTTGGCAGACTGGAGGAGGTTCATTTCGAACTGGAATCCCCTTTTATAGTATTCGGCCCATTTGTCGCGACATTCGCAATCTAGATCTCTGATCTTAGCAATTGCGTCCGCCATGCGTTCATGCACCTCCAATCGAATCTTTTCCCTCAGTTCTTCGATGCGTTCCTGGTTTTTGCTCTGCAACGAGCGGGCAAAGGCCCCGATCAGACCTTCGCCTTGTGGCAATTGTAGTGAATCAATGGATTCATCAATCTTTTCGGTCGCTTTGCGCTCAATGAAATCAGCGGCGAACGTTTCGACCCAGTCCGGGATGGCATAGGTAAAGGTGAAGAAGATACCGAATACGACGATTCCACCAAGGCCGATCAGCCTGAGGACTATTCTTTGCAGCTTAGGATTCAATGGAGAGTTGGTGCTGTATGCTTCAAATAGTATAAGGGGACCTGCTTAAGAAGTTCGGAATCTGGAATCTTTGCAATGCTACCGGGCAGGGCGGTATCTCCAGTCGCCTACTCCAAGCGAGGATGCGACTAGCTCCTGCAAGGAAATTCCGAAATGTTCGACCAAGCTAGCTTCTCCGGCATCCGCCTTTTGAGCTCCGAGGACAAATGCGTCGAAAGGTGTCCTGTTTCTGATTAGTCGAAAAGTTAAAAGCTGTGCGAGGTGGTAGCTAAGCGCTTGAGTTTCGTCGGGAGTGTGAAATCCACTGCCATTCCAAAATAGTTGGATGTTCGTCTGGTTCCAGAATGAATCGATGTTCTCTCGAACGGTTTCCATGTCGAAGGACATGTACCCCGTGATTGACTCCTCGCAAATTTGAGTGAGGCCTTCGTTGAGCCACAGTGGAATGTCAGTGTTTCGCATCAAGGAGTGAGTCAGTTCGTGAGCGAGAGCTCCTCCCAAATTGTGTTTAGAACAATCAGGGATAGCAAAGTGCCCATAACCATCGTTTAGATAGATCCCGCCCGATGTAGCCCATTCGCCTTCGTCATAATAATTGGCGATGTACTCATAATAGTCGTCGTCGTTCCCGAAAACCAACACGGGTGTTTTGCCAACAAGCTCCGCATGGCCCAAAGGTCCGAGCCGCTTTTGAATTTTCTGCAGCGTAGCCTCCAGCCACTTGACCTGATCAATCGCTTGTTTCGGCGAGTAGGGCGAAATGAGCCAGAAGTGAGGAGATTCTGTGACCTTATAAGGAGCCTCGAAAAACTCGACCAGCAAGTCCATCCAACTGCTTCCCACATCGGTCCAAAATGCGTTCGAGTTTTCCGCTGGTTCACTTTTCTCAATCTCGGACCAATCGGGTATGGGCCATGTAAGCTTGTCGCGCAAGGGCAGTGGGGATCGCATTCGCTTCAGTTTATTGAGAGTTAGTCTAGTTGTACGAAACTTCTTAGTTCGCGGATCGAGTGGGCTCTCGGCTTAAAGGAAAAATCTCCGCGGTAACCATAAGGTGATCGGAAAGGGCGGAAGGCACTGCTTGGCTGTTTCGGATACTTAATTCGGAATCAACTAGAATCCAATCGATACCTCGGTCAGGCGCTTCCGAAGGAAAGGTCTTCCAACTCTTGAAATCAACGTCTGTCTTGAATCCATGCTGGTCCAATAGGGCATCAACAACAGTGCTGCCAGCATCCGACCTCTGTGAATTAAAGTCACCTAGCAAGACAGATGGCACGTTTGTTTTTTGGATATGTTCGAGGATCTTTGCAGCGCTGCCCATGCGTGTTTCGTAAGACCTCGTTTCGATATGAATGGCTACAAAGCGAAGTGCTTTATCGCTGAAACCAACAGTCGCTATCATTCCATTCTTCTTGCCAGCAAGGATGGGCTCCCAAGGTTTCACAGGAGGCAGCTCAATAAGAGAGATATCTTTCAAGGGAATTCGACTCAGAATCGCGTTGCCAAACTTCAAATCGAAAAAGGGAAAATCTATGTCGATGTTTGTCAGAGTGGATACAAATCGGTATCCGGCATTTTCAGCGATAAAACGAGCCTGATTGTGTCCTCCGCTCCAGCTCGCGTCAAAATCTACTTCGTTGAGTACTACCACATCCAGATTTTCCGCTCGTATTTGCTTCGCTATTTTTAACAGGTGAGCTTCTCCGAGCTTTCTGGTTTTACTGGTCCAATTGCTTTCGCCAAGTTTCCCCCCGCGACCATGGGCGATGTTGTAGGCTCCGACCCTCAACGAGTCACCTTTCGGCTCAACCTGGGAGATTGTTGGTATTTCGAAGGAATTAAGAGCGGTTGAACTCGCGGCTAATCGATGGACTCCATACCAGGCGATAGAGAGGACTACTAGTCCGAGCAGTAATTTGACTAGACGTAACAAAGTTTTTTTGAACATGAAATCTTTGTCTATGGCATACCTATGCGAACGATAGGAACTTAGGTTGGATGTAGGGTTAAAATAGCACAAGCGTGCAAGTACGAATTAGGGTAACTAAGAAGCGGCTCGATTCCGATCGGGTTTATCGCTATTCGAGTCCCTCGCGTAGATACTGTCGTTCGCAAACGAGAGTGCTACAATGCTGGCGAACTGCTCATCGATAAAAATGAATCCTGAGTTCGAGGATCATCGGTGCATATCTGTGTAATCAGTGGTTTAGAATCAAAAATTGGGAAAGCTCGCTATCGACGCGGCGTCATGGCCAGGATCTTATTGGCTGCGCGCGATACCGAGCGGCGGACGCCGGGGGAGAGGGGATCGATGAGCTCTGGGCTTAGGGAGAGCTTCACTTCGTCCGCAATTTCTGGATACTTCTCCACCGTAGAGGCGATGAACTGAAAGGCCTTCCAGCGTACGGAGGCTTGCTTCTCGGTATCCAGCCATTGGCGCATGGCCATGTCGAACAAGCGGCCTTCCTGCTCGTCGTTCAGGCTCATTTTTTCTACGATCTTCATGAGCTCCCGCCAATGGCCGTCCGGTTTGTCGGGCATGGCTGCGATAAGGCGATCGAGCGAACCGCGCACCCGGGCGTCGTTCTTCTCCATGCAATTCCCCACCATCCAAGCCGCCCGCCACGAGTAGCGTTCGCAATCTCCCACTGCCAAGTCGATGGCCTCGGGAAAATCTTCCGGATGCTCCTTCAGGTAGACTTCCATTTCCTTCGCATAGGCGTTGACCAGGATGTCTTCGAGCGGGGTGTTCATGGGTAGGGAGGGGAGCATGATCTCCTAGGCTCCGAGTCGAAGGAGGTCGAGCCCTTTTGCCCAATCAGAGGCTATCTGATGAATGGTTTTAAACCACTGATGGGAGCCGACAGGCACTGAGATTTAAGCTGCCTGAATTCCCCTCTATCCAAGCCATCGGTTTAGATCAGTGTTATGGGTGGCTCAAAGGGACCGCTCGCTGCCTGGAGCGACCTCAAGCATTACGAGTTGACCTCTTTGTCTGTCTCCTCTTTGGAAAGCCGCACTACGGATTAAATTTTTTAGGCAAAAAGGTCTCAGAACATGTATTCACTTCTCATTTCAGCGCTGGTCTCTGCCGCAATAGGCGGTGCCTTGATCGCCTCTCGGGCAAGCACCGGGGCGATCGTCACCCTAAGCGTAATCGGATTTTTCGCCACCTTCTTCCTCGTTGGCTTTCTGGTTCGGAGGAAGATGTCCAAGGCTCAGGACGCCCTCCAAGAGAGCATGCAGGCCGCTCAGAGGCGCATGCAGCGGAAGGTGCAGCAGTTCCAGAGCAAGCCGGGCGGAAACGTAAAGCAGATACAACGGCAGCTCGACATGGACCAGAAGGCCATGTTCCGAGAAGGACTGGAGCTCACCAAGGGGCTCGAACCGTTTCGGAACTGGTCATTGCTCACGGGCCGCCAGATTGCGACCATGCGCACGCAGTTTCACTATCAGCTCAAGGAGTACGATCAGGTTGACGAGATCCTTGCCACTTGCGGATTCTTGAGGGGTCCCATGATGATGGACCCCATGGCAGTCGCCATGCGAATGGCCCGCTGCTACAAGAACGACGACCTGGAAGGCGCCAAAAAGCTCTTCAAGCGCCGGATCAAGTGGTTTCGCGGCTCGCGCGGCACCTTGCTCTACGGCTTGATGTCGTGGATCTACGTCAAGGCAGGCGAGCCAGACGAAGCCCGTCGCCTTTTGCTAAAAGCCAAGGACGTAACCGGCGTCGAAACCTTCAAGCGGAACTGGGAGCACCTTTCCAACGATCGCGTAAAGAGCTTCTCCAATGCCGGTCTGGGAGACGAGTGGTACAGCCTCCACCTTGAAACGCCCCCTATGCCGAAGCAGCAGCGGATGCGCGGCAACGGTCGCAACATGCGCGGCTTCTAGAACGCGTATCCAGCGGGAAGCGCCGCTCCTGCAGCGCGGACGACGCAGAGGTCGTTCCTCCATTTACGCTTTGTCTGGGAGGACCGTCCGCCTCTTGTAGATCTTCCCCCAACTGGCTCCCGGTTCCCCAAGGCAAAAAGATACGCCGATCGCTTCCATCGAACTCGCGAGCCCGTTCAGCGTCCTGCAAAGCGCAAGCCGCGCCTTGCAGGCTGGAGGATTCTCAATTGATGACCTCGAGCTCGACGAGCCCGACACCATCGTCGACGAGTCCAATCTCACGCGCCGCGGCTCGCGACAGGTCGATGATTCTATTCCCTGAATGAGGGCCGCGATCGTTAACTTCCACGACTACGGATTCGCCCGTTTCCAGGTACGTCACGCGGACTTCCGTGCCGAACTCAAGCTCTGGGTGGGCGGCGGTAAGCTCCGTTCTATCATAGGGTTCGCCGCTAGCGGTCGGCTTGCCATGGAACTTGTCCGAGTAGTAGGAAGCCCGGCCTTTCATGCGATCACCATCTATGGTGAAGATTGCGATGAGCAGGAAGGCAGCAATCGCGCCGTAGAGTGTGAGTTTTTTATCTTTATGTTGCATGGCTAGACTTTCTGCTAATGCCGCGCCATCCGGGCGAACCCCAGTCTCGCCGCGGTCCGCATTGCTGCAAATAACACCCGCTCGCGATTTGCCAATGGAAGATGAATTTGGGGCAGGGTGGCTAGCCTTTCCAAATGCTGCAGCAACTGCGTCCTAGCGCCAAAACCACGCCTGTACGGCTCGCTGTTTCAGCGCTTTTAGCAAAAGCCGTCTTCTTCGCCAACGCTGGCGAGAGCTAGCAAGCGGACGACAGGCAATTCCCCATCGAATCCAGGAGCTTCTTGAAATCGACCGGCTTCCCTTGCAGGTCGTCGAAGCCGAGGGACTTCGCTTCCTTCCTGATTTCGTCGGTCAAGGAGGCGGTCACTGCAATCACTGGTTGCGTATAGCCTCTCTCCCTCAATGCCTGGAATACCTCGAATCCGCTGATTCCGGGTAGTTTCAGGTCGAGCAGGACGATATCGTACTTTTCTGCGCCGATCCGTTCCAACGCCTTTTCGCCCGTTTCTACTGTATCCACAATATAGTTGCAAATAGACAGGCCGCAACTCAGGAGCCGCCGGTTCGGTTCGATATCATCCACGTAAAGCACCCGTTTGCGCTCGCCGTCGCTCGCCAAGACCGAGCGAGAATTGACAACATCCTCGTCCGGCAGCTCTGAGGCAATCTGCCCCATCGGCATCGTGATTGTAAATTTCGTGCCTTTCCCGACCTCGCTTCGCAGCTCGATCTCGCCTTCGTGCAAGGTCACGATTCGATTCACGATAGCCAAGCCGAGCCCCGATCCAGACTCCAGTTCCGCGTCGAAAGGACTGACCTGTTCGAAGGGTTCGAAAATCCGGCCCTTCCATTCGTCAGGAATTCCACGGCCTTCGTCCCAAATCGTCATGCAAACCGCTTTTCCCTTCGCGTTAACCTCCATGCCAATCCGCTTTCCCGAGCCAGTGAATTTGATGGCGTTGCTCATGAGGTTGTGGATGACCTGGCGCAATCGCTTCCCGTCCGCTTCCACATACAGAGGCTTGTCCCCGTAGTCCGCGACCAGCGTCAGCTTCTTTTCCTCGATCGCTAACTTAAAGGTTCCCGCCGCCAGCTCCACGAGTTCGCGCAGGTCCAGGATTTGCTTGTCGAGCTGCATTTTTCCCGCCTCGATCCGCGCGAGGTCAAGGATGTCGTTGACCAATCCGAGCAAGTGCTTGCCTCCGGTGCGAATAAATCCGGCGTACTCGCGGATTTTCTCCTCATCCACCTTGCCGAGCTCGAAGTCGATCAGCTCGCTAAACCCGATCACGCTGTTCAAGGGCGAGCGAAGCTCATGGCTCATATTGGCTAGGAACTCGCTTTTGCAGGCGTTCGCCTTTTCCGCCGCTTCCTTCGCTTGAACCAGCTCATTGTGGTATTTTTCCCTGCTCAGGGTCGTTCCGATCGTTTCGCAGGCAATTTTCAGCAGGGCGAAGTCCCTTTCGCCCCACGAACGGAACTCCTTAACCGCGTCGAAGCCCACGAACCCGAGCAGGTCCTCGCCGTGAAACATGGGATAAACGATCAGCGACTTGATTGCCTGACTGTCGAGTATCTCCTTCAAGGGAGAATCCTCCATGTCCGGAATGGACGGCAGGTACACCCGGTCTCCACGCTCGAAATGATCCACCCATTCCCGCAAGTCCTCAATGCTGACGCTAGGCACTAAATCGATTTGGGGTTCCGTTCCCTCGGCGCACCATTCGAAATCGTAGTAGCTCAGACCCTCTTCGTAATTGAAAGTGAATACATAAACACGCTCCACCTGCGCGTAGCGGCCCAGTATGCCCAAGACCTCGTTGATGGTCTCGCCAAGCTGTCCCAGCTTGTTTTTGGCCAAGAGCAGCGAAACCTCGGTGGCTACCGAGTAGAACTCATTTAGTGATTCGAAATCGCCTCTATCCATCTTCCACGGGCAATAGGTTCTGCATTCGAAGCACAAACAATCAGCATTACGTATGATTGCGAGGCTAAAGGATAGCCCTATTATTCGGGCACATCGCTAGACTCGTCCCAGTGCACCGTCATACCAGTTCCTTGCACGTTTTCTATCCTGCAATCCTTCCGTAGGAAGCGACCTTGCATCGCGATCAAGCGGTCTCCAATCGCGACGCAAGATCGCTTCCCGCAAGACGTAATAAAAGCAAGGAACTTAGCTAACATCAAACCCTCGGGGAGCCCTAAGAGTCAGTCCAATAAAACACGCCCATCTCCTCTCCGTAGAGCAGCAGCTTGCTACAGACCGCAGTGCGAACCCGTTTCACAGCGCGACGCAGTTTGGAGCAAGGTCCAAGCCTACAAAAACTCGACCTATTGCACAGTACTCAAAGCACCCCGACTAAACGCGCTGCGTTTTTGTGCTCTCTATTCCGGTAGATCAGCCGCGCTGAGGCGACGCTCACTATAGGATAGCGCCTCGGCGCCACGTCCTGCCGCCTCGAAAGCCACCGACCCCTGCTCGTTTAAAAGGCCCCATCTACCTGGAGTCGCAGGAACGAATTTCCCCATTTCTCCAACGAGAGGTCGAGGGTGGCGCTTACCTGTTCGTAGGGGCCATCGGTTGCTGCCGTTGACTCGCTTAAAGCCGGATCGGTATTCGGTCCCAGTTGAGTCCATTGCTTCAGGTTCGATGACAAGAGGAAGTGGCCAGTCAAGCCAGGCATGTCGGAGCGGCGAAAATAGCGTAGTTGCGTTTTCACTTCACCGCTTTCCAGGACCTGTTGTACATCGATCGCGTCTTCGCTGTTCGTAAACTGGTTGGGATCGGTCCCCAGATAGAATTCCGCGATGGTTTTCAATCCGTCTTTGTCTGGATCCCCGATGGGGGATCCCAACGCGGCATCCTTCGCGAGGGCATCGCCAAACGCCGCTAGGAGGAAGCTTTCGTAAGGGGTCTCTCCGCCTTCAATCGAGAGCAATAGGGGTCGGGACCTGCTTTGAAAACCGTCGGATACCCAAACGTGCAGGGAGGCGGATCCGGAAAAGAACTCGGAAACCAATATCCTAAGGCTGCGTTCCGCTCCGGTCCCTTCCAGCCCGATGACAGACACCTTTTGCGGGTCCAGGGACTCAGCTTTTAGAGTCAGCTCCTCCACCGGCGTGTCGCCATCGGAAATGCTTACCTTTATCGTGTATTCTTCCCCAGGTTTCGAAAGAAGCGTTTCGAAAGGAGCAATCTGAGGGCTTTCAGGGCTGCTTTCGCCAATCAATCCGCCTGTTCCGTCGACGAAGTTCCAAGTCGCGGCAATCCGGTCCAGACCCGGACGCTGGTAGTGCATGGCCCACGCTTCGAAGGAGAACTCCACCGACTCCTGGATGGAAGCGTCGCTTCTCGCCTCACTCGGGTCGACCGTGGAGGTTTCGAGAGCGACCACGCTGGCATTGGTGAGCTCATAGCGAAGAAGGGCATCCCCTTCCTTTCCGATCGAGCGCTCGGACTCCAGGACAATCGAAGGAAACACACTCTGTTGGGCTGACGCTAAGAAAAGGTAGGGGGAGGCTGCGTCGAGGAGCTTGCCGACCTTCATTGAATCTGGGGAAGGAGCGCTGCTAGTCCGAGTCGACCCTGAAGCATCGGATCCCTTAGACCCGATGCCTGCGGAAAAGGACTGAAGCTCTATCCATCCCACGTGATCGGCATCTTGGGATTCGCCGTCGATATCGTCGATCTTGAGGTAGATTCCAGCGTGACCAGCGAATCCAAAGATTGAATACGAAAGGCTCAGCGCTGCCAAACGCAACCAGCGGATCGACAGGCCGCAATGATTTATCAGCATACTTGTAGGCATCGACTACACTCCCGCAGCGATGTCGTATTCGATTTCATGTTCGTCCCCTGCAGAGTGGTCGTCCGCTTGGACCACGTATTTGATATTAATCGTCTCGAACGATAGGCTAACTTCCTCGGACTGCTTGTCGTCCACGCTTGTCCCGCCCGTGACTTGGTAATTCGTGACGACGCAATTGCTCAAGGTGATCGTAAGGTAGGGGAAGCTCCCGCTGTCGGGGTTGGAACGAATAAAGGTTATGGTGATTTCATCAAACGACTTTCCCTGAGCAGCAGAGAGGAAAAGGTAGGGCGAGGAAGCGTCGTAATACTTTTTCAGGGTGATGGCGCTGACCTCCGCCCGGGCCCGTGTCCGTCCACTGCCATCGTCCGCAGCTTGGGCCTCCACGCCCCAGGAGATTCCATGAATGTCGATCTCGTCCTCGTGTTCCGCACGTTGAGACTCTCCAGGGATGTCCGGTATCTTAAGGTAACCCGTCAACGCTGCATGGCTCGCAGGGACGAAAGCGGCTACTGCCAGTAGGAACGTGGCCAATAGCCCACGTTTGGAAAGAAGGGGAAACAGGGTCGCTAAAATCATACGTAACGCTAGCGGCCTTAACTTCGGCTGTAAAGCCTTCGCAGATTATGTGGGCTAATTATGGTACGTAGATGGACTTATGAAAGAAGGATACGGTTGCTCTAAGGGACCTGGCCCTTGCCGTACTGGGGCAACCCCTAGGGGAGGGGCTTAAGAACAAGTCAGTGAGAAACAGGTG
This sequence comes from Pelagicoccus enzymogenes, assembly GCF_014803405.1. Lineage (NCBI taxonomy): Bacteria > Pseudomonadati > Verrucomicrobiota > Opitutia > Puniceicoccales > Pelagicoccaceae > Pelagicoccus > Pelagicoccus enzymogenes. The sequence goes on along the minus strand of NZ_JACYFG010000060.1, from coordinate 29,003 downwards.
GGTGTAGTTGTTGTCTGACTACGTAATGACGTTTCATTCGCCGCGGGTCTTCGCACTGTTGCCGCTCAAAAGTTGAGTCCTTAACTTCTCTTGCTCACCTACAATGTCATCGAAGCTCAATAGAAGGGATTGGATTTCGTCGTATGCTTCCTCGCCGTAGGTGTAAGTGCCGTCGTCAAAGACTGCCCGGTGCTCCCAGTTTTCGTTGATAACCAGGAAGATCTTCTTCAATCCATCGATTAGTTCGAGTTCGTATTCATTGATGCCCAACACTAATCGCTTTTGTTTCTGGATCGTTGTTTCAAAACCTTCGTAGATCGATCCCGCTACCCGCTCGCTTAAACCGGATTTGGCGAGATGATCTTCGAAGTCGGTCTCGATTGTGTCGTAGTCATCAATAATGTTGATTACGCTATTGGTCAGAGTGTTTAAGATTTTGATCCGTTCCTCAATGTCTTCTTGGCTTTCTACAGTAGTGTAATCAGATTTTGGTGACTCGGTGAACTCGGCCATCTGCAGGGCGTAGTCACGAGCTCTTAGAATGATGGGTTTCATGAATTCGTTCGTAACTTCAGACGAACGACGTTGAGAAGGTGAAAGACTCTCGCTTGTACTGTCGAGTAGACCTGCGAGCTCTTCTTGGATGCGTACGATTTCACGAGGTTCGTCAGTATCCAGCAGTTGCAGTTTCAACTTTTGAATTTCTGTGCTGGTTTTCTCAAGCGCTTCTTGGTCCGAGCGCTGGTCAATGGCTTCCCCAATTCTAGGGAGCGAGATGAAAAGTGTTAAACCCCAAACGGTCAGTAAAACGATCGATTGTGCCCTGGAATTCCTCATACTCTTTGAGATCGCGATCAAGGCCATGACTATCGCAGGGAAAAAGACCACGGCCCCTATTACATATCCTATTTGGTAGTCAGGTCTAGAACTTGGTGCTGTAGCAATTGCCACTGCTAGCCGCAACGTTCCGACGATAACCAGTGCAACAAGGAGTTTCGTAGAGACTTTCGATTTATCCTCCTTGGGAGTTGTTTCGTTCGCTTCAAGGTTCGGTTCGCTCATTGGCTAATTGTTGTTTAGTTTGATTTCCATCCACGCTTGGTCAGGAGTTCGCGAATGAGCTCCTGGATTTCCTCTTCGTCGCTTTCGTAGTTCTCCAAAAGTTCTCGAGTTTTGGGATGGGCGTGGGTGCCGATGACTTCGAGGGTAGTATATTCCAGGAGTTCGTCTTCCATTTCAAGGAGCCGAAGGAGGAAGGATGGATCGGACTTTCTCCTTTTGTCACCAAAGGCCGAGATCGCATCCTGGAGAGCATTGGTGTCGCAAGAGCTAGCAATGATCTGCTTGGCTTTTGGTATGCTCATCGGCTGTGGTTCATTGATAGCTTCCCACTCTTTCCGTGCTTTGGCGCTATTGGGTTCCCCAATCGACCCACACGCAGGGCAGTAGCATGGTGTTGTCCTTTTCGCGTTAGGAGAGTAGCGCCAGCCGATAGGGCGGGACTGGTTGCGAATGCGAACGACTTCCTTAGGGGAAACTTTTCTCTCAAGGTAGAACTCGTATCCCATGGGGTCCTCCAGTTTCAAGAACTCGCCGATGGCTTCGGAGATGGGAAGATGTCTGTGTTCTAAGGCGTATTTGCCAGCCCATACCATTTGATCATCGGGTAAGCGAAAGTGCACGGCCGCGTAATTCTTCACGCCCTGTCTTTTCAGCTCGCGGCCCCGTTGATAGGATACCCTGAAGTTGGAACTGATTCGCATGAAGCAGACGAAGCGACTGTGCTTTCCAAGTCTGATCTCTGAATGTGGAATCGAAGCAGCGTTCTTTTCATCTATTATGCGAACTAGGATGGCACCCTTTTTTGGGTAAAGGTCTTGGAGACGGCTGTTTCCCAATATTGTTGTTCGATTTAATCTTTGGCGATCAATCCAGCCAGAAGAGCAGCTTTTTCCAGAAGGGCTTTGGCCCAGAAGACGATTTCGGCGTCTGATCAGAACCAGCATGAGAGAGCTCATTCGCTTTATTGATTGGAACTAACGGAGCAGGGATCTTTGGCTTAGCTTCAGGCTTTGCGCGGCGCTTGTGTTTTTGAACCATTCGAATCGCTTTTACCCTAGCTTGTAGCAGCTGGCCTTTTTCAGGCCTAACCATGGCGACAAAGTCCGCATAGCCTTGGATTGAGTTCAGCAAGTTTACGCTGTTGCCTTGCCAGGACTTACCTTCGATTCCGCTCTTTTCTATTTGATGAAGCAAGGCTCTAAACCTGCGCAGAGTATTACGATTGATACTGAGCGTTTCGTTTACTACCAATCCTGTGACTTCCTGGCGACGGCCCTTGCGCATTACGCGGAATTTGTCGGGGTGGAAGTTGAACCCTTCTTCCTCGATGATCTTTCGTACCTGCCAGATCAGTCTACAAATATCGGATACGGCTTCGCCTGAGGCAGACAGGGTGATGTCGTCAGCATAGCGAGTGTAGTTAAAGCCGAGCTTATCGGTTGCCCCTTTGATACGGCAGTCCAGCCGATAGCAGATCAGGTTGGTGATGGCTGGGCTAGTAGGAGCTCCTTGCGGCAGGTGGCGTTCACCCTGGTGGATGAACCAGCTTTCTCCGTCGAGCTTAGCTTGTTGCACTTCAGGTTCGGTGCAGAGCAGCGAGAAAATCGTAGAAATCTGATTGGAGTAACCGAGCGCGTTGAAGAGTCCTTGTACGCGTGATTGGCTTACCGTGGGGAAGAAGTCCTTGAGATCAATGTTAACGACAACGTCTTGTCCAACGTGTGGTGCGGCGTTCGTTTTGATCGATCGATCAGGCACGAATCCGTGAACGCACTCGTGCACGGGAATCTTGTATAGGATGCTGTGCAGAATCCAGTACTGAAGACGCTTGAGTCGAGGCATGGGCGCTGAAATCAACCGCTGCCCGCCGGATTTCTTCTTCATGAAGAATCGCTTGTAGTGGGAAACCTTGGACACCTTCCGGTTGTAGGCGAGGAACTTGAGCTCGCCTATGGGAACCTCCATGGAGGCCGCGAGGGCCTTGGCATTCACAAAGTTTGGAAGTTGGCGCTCGGCGAGCAGATCAGGACGTGGCTCCTTTTTGTTGAGCTGAGTGGATACGTCTTCGCCGAGATAGAGGATATCTTCCTCTTTGAGTTTTTTCCAGCGTTCGGCTTTCTCTATTCGTTCCCGCTCACGGCGTAGCTTGGTTTCCTTTTGGCGTTCTCGGGATTCAGCCATCCGCTTCTTTCGAATGTCGGCCAACAGGGTATCGCGATTGTTCATCCGCTCCTGCTTTCCGCGAAGCTCTCTCAGCTCCTTCGTTAGCCGGTCGTATTCCTTGAGCCAATCGTCAGCGACTTTAGGTTCCGGCGCGTTCGGGTTCCAGAAGCCGAGACGTTCCATCTCCGAACGGATGACCTCGTTTTTCGAGCTTTCTCGGATGCGCTCGTATAGCTCTTGGCGCGTGGCGGGTTGTGATTGATTCATTGGGATCGGCTTGTTGTTCCGGAATCATCACGGATGTCTTTCCAAATCGGGACGAACGAAGGCGCCTGACTTTCGCGTACTCTTATGACTGGTGCGGTCAACTCAAGCGAACACGCATAGGTGTGTCTGTTTAGACCCGCAGGGTCGGCACTGTAAACGACACACCTATGCGTGTTCGCACAGTGACGACCGTTCCAGTGAAGCGATGCTAGGCTGTGTGCATGAACGGCGATACGCCGCTCGGGTTGCAAAGCCAGGATCGCCTTCGTCGTCCCTCTTTTAAAATGATTTTTGGAAAGAGCAGTGATGGGAATAAAGATGGGTTGTAGAGGTTTGGCTAGGAAAATTTGGCGTAGTAGAAAATTAATTACTGCTTTCGCTGGTCGGCGATGCGGATAGCGATCATGTGTTCACACGGTCCTTTCCTTAGCCCGTTCTGTTGGGCGAAGTTACAGGTGCAGCTACCGGAAATAATGCGTTCGTCGGAATCGATAACCAGCTGCGGTTTGTGCTTTCGGTTATTGAATACAGTCTGCCCACTCATGTGCCGTTTTCCTTCGCGTTCCGTAACGGTTACGGTGGTTTTGCCAGTAGCGACGAGTTGATATGCCCGTTCTTCCCGCTCGTTGGAGAAGCGCAGCGTCGAAAGCGGCAGTGGGTCTTTTGCCAGCTCGCGAACGCGGTAGGTTCCGGTCGTTAGGTCAAGAATCACTCGGCCCGCTTGGGTGAGAATCGACAGTGCGCCTAAGACAGTCTCGCGATCGAGATTCGCGCGGCGGGCGAGTGTATCGGCTTCTTCGAACCAAGTTTCCCGTAGACGATCGTAAACGAGCTGTACTGTGCTTGGGTCGACTTCCGCTCGCGGGGCCATCAGGTCGAAATTTCCAAGCTTCGACCAATCGTTTGCCGTCCAGCCAGATAAGCCGAGCGTGAAGGTCATGTTCCCCATATCCGCTTCGTAGAATGAAGGCATGCCCTTGCCAAGCAGGGTGACACGAAAACGTTTGGTAATTGGGAGGAGGCGCTGAAGAATCAGCAGACGACGGCGGCCCCAGATGCGAATTTCGTCTTCGTGCTCGCCCTTGAAGATTGAACGCGGGCACTTGATCACGTAATTCCATGGGTCGACACTGACCCGGATCGGCTCTCCTGGTTTTAGAATAAATCGGAGCGACCGCGGCCCAACCTTCTCTTTGTTGCGGATAAGCAGGGCGCAGATGTTGTGCATATCCATGGGATGCAAGTCGAACTGAGTCGCCGGCAAGGTCATGGCCGAACTCACCTGAAGAAAGCCGCGCACCCAGCTGTCAGGAAGGTCGATTTTCATTTCCTTGAAGTCTTCCTCCTTTTCGGTGCTGATTTCGAAACCGCTCGGATCGATCTTGAAGTCGGTTTCCTTGTAGCTGCGAATCTTCTGAAACTCCTGATAGAGGGCGTCCGAGTAATCTATGTTAGTCGTGCCGCAAGCGAAACTGTCTATATTCTTGAACACATCATAGCTAATCGAGAGCTTTCCGTAGCTGGATTCGTCTTGGCTAAAGCACTCGAAAAACAGTTGGTCAGGGTGCACGGTGATCACTGGGTCGAGCACGAACCACCAGTCACGGTTCACCTTGTAGAGGTAATTGAAATATCGGCGTTGGGCTTTGTAGAACGGACTTAGGATGGCAGTCCGCTCAGTATTCATCGCATTGATACGTGCCTGAATTGCATCGATCTTCTTCTCCGCCTCCTTGCCTTCTGCCAAGGCTTGGGCAATCCAAATGTCCTCTTGGCTCTTGGCCCAACGCTTGTACTCTTCCTTGTCCTCCGGTTTCCAATTTAGATCGGAGACCACCACGTCGTGAAGCGTTGATATCGCTTCGCGAAAAGGGAGACTTTTATCAAGAGTTCCGACGAAGAAGGTTGGTTCGCGGTGGGTATCGGGAGCAAAGGAAAGCCCGGTCTTGGAGCCTGAGTTATTAACGCTAGAGCTACCGTGGTACTTGTATTCGAAGTTCATTACGTGCGAGTCCCTCCAGCTGACAGGGCTTCGACTTGCAGTTCACTTTGCAGGTTCGGGTACACAGTGGAAAGTTTGGCCATTAGTTGAATGCACTCTGTCTTGTCGCGCAGAGTGGAGGTTAGCGATTGACGTTCGAGAAGGCCAAGGGCGAGTTTTGCGGCGGATTCCGACTTTAAAGATTCATTTTCGAGGAATCGGTAGATGCGTCTTTTGGCTACCCGACCTTTGTTGATCAAAGAAAGCACACTCGTGAATAGGGGCTGTAGGGTTTGCAACATCTCAGGGTTTCCGGAGGCGTGCTTTTCGATGTAGTTAACGGCGAAGATCTGCATGTCGGCTGATGGATGTTCGCAGAGGCATTTCAAGTACTCCGGGCCGTCTTCTTTTTTGAAGTTTCGAGTAATCATCTCGCGTCCGTAGGCTTGAATGGGTTCTCGGATGCTGTCGCAAAGGCTGACCAGCAACTCCGGCGTCCATTCGTCCTCGGTCACGTTCTCTTTGAAAAACTCGATAGCGAAAGCCCGGGTGTCGTCCCAATCCGAATCGACGATGCTCAGCATCGTATCCAGATCTGCCTTTACTCGACCCACGTTTTGAGCGAACCAACGCTGAGCCGCTTCTCTGACTGTTAAGAGCTCGCAATTGGCGAGTTTGGCCAACTGGGAGTTGCTGAGCTTGTCAAGGTCGACGAAGCGGCTGAGGAGCTCCCAGCCGAGCTCTTGGCCGGCCCTGTGCTTGGACTCCAGCATGCGCAACGAGTACTCGATAGGGATTGTTTTTAGAAAGCCCTCCAATGGGCCTCGCAAAATGTTGAGCAAATCCTCGTGCATGCCTTCCCGCCGCTCCTTGCGTAGCAGCAGCGGGTAGTAGCTCTGGGTTAGCGCTTCGCCAAACGCTGGAGATTGTTCCGCCAATTTGGCTACGATCGAACGAACGGCAGCCCGGATTTCCGGATGTTCGGAAAGGCAGAAACTCGCCACAATATCTTGGCGTTTCATCAGCTCTTCGTCCGAGAACCGGTTGAAGAGCTCCACTGCCAAACGTCGTGCCTCTGGGTGTGGAGAGTTCAATGCCTTTTCGAGAAGGCCCGCTGGATAGGCGTCTGGAACGATGCTATGGATCGAGAGGATGCGCCCCGCTAGGATATGCAAGTCTGGGGATAAGTGGGAAAGCAGGTCCTCGATCACGCTGAGGTGCACTGTTGCGAGACGTTCCTGGCAAACGGCTAAAAGGGTGTCACCGACGCTACGGACAATTTCGTTCACGCTTTGCCCTTGGCTGTCAATGGTCAGCAACGCTGCGAGCACGCGCGTGATCACGATGTCCCAGTCGTCGCCAGAGAGTGGATACTTTTCTAAAAGGGCCTTGGCCTGATCGCGAACTGTCGCGTTCGATGCGGTAATGATGCCGCTGGCAAAGCGGCTGTCCTTGAGGAACTTTTCAGGAAGCTCGTTCACCCACTTGAAAGCAAGTTCCTGAGCGGGGCCAAAGGAGCTATTGACGAGGGCCAGCGCAAGTTCGCTCTCCACCGATTCGGCTGTAAACTTCTTTTCGATGATCTGAAAGGAAAGTTCCTGCGTGGAGGCGTAGCTGCTCTTCAACCAGTTGAGCAGATCCCGAGTCTCGACCTTTCGGCAGAAGGCATCCTCGTTTGCGAGGAAAACGTTTCGAGCGAATCGATGCACACGCTCCGACTTCGCTTCACAAAGCAGCTCTATTACTCGCGCCGGAGCTCTGTTCCAAAGTTCTGGATACGCTTCTCCTCGCTCCTTTTCGAATTCCTCGCCATCGCTAAAGCCTGGTTTGACGCGCCATTTCAAGCCACCCTGCAAAGCTTCGTACTTACGACTGTTTGAGTAGAGGAGGTAGTTGAAGGCGCAGAGGCGGGCATTGCCGTCATATTGAAAGGTGACGGTGACTGGATTTCGCCAGCCGGCGCTGTAGTCGACATGGGAATGCGTACTCGCTTCGCCAAAGTCATAGGCGTCATCGAAGCGCTTGAGGAAGCTCGTGGCGCTGCTTACGAAACTTTCAGCCAGTGCGGCTTCGCCTAGACGGCGGAAGTAGCGGGCCACACGAATAAGCAGGTAGTTCCGCGTCTTGTTCGAGAAGGCGAGTTTAGAGTTCGGAGATGTGAGCTCTCTTTTACCCGACTTGTAGAACTGTCCCTTGTGGTAAACGTAGTCGCCCCATTCAGGCATGCTGAAGCAGTGGGGAACCGTTTCGAAGCGATAGGCTAGCAAAGCGTAGAAGTCCGCGTCGTCGCGTAGCTCGGCCGCCTTGAAGATCCAGCGGATCGGCTTGAAGTAACCTGCTTCCAGCTTGCATTGCGACAGATGGAGGAGGAGGGCTTTTCTCAGTTTCGAATTTTCGAAACTAATGAGATAGAGGTGGAAAAGGAATAGGTAGGGCGGTTCGGCGCGCTCGCCCACGCCAGCAAAAGCAAGAGCCATCTCTTCGGGAGTATCCATAGCGAGGGCGTTGCGGAGATCGGCGTTGAACGCCCCTTCGAGCTCGGAACGAAGAGCTGTTTTCTTTTCTACGGAAGCCGCTTCCAGCAAACCTATGGTGGCTAGCCGAGATATTGGAGCCTCTGGAAAGGCCTCTTTAGACCGCAAGCTTTCAAAAAGCGAAACGGCATCTGGCGACTGCAGCCGAGCCAATGCCCAGACGACCGAATAGTCCTGCAAGTCAATTCCGCGAATTCCGATTTTGAGCAAATCGGAAACCGCTTCAGCGAGCCGGAGCTCTCCAGCTCGCCAGACGATACGTGAGAGTTTCCAGGTGCTGGGTAGCGGCTTGCCTTGCGCAGCGCTGCGCAAATAGTCCAGCACCCGTTGAGTCCGGAGCGAATCGGCCTTCGTATCGCGAGGGGAATCGAGCTCGTCGACACTCTCGTCGACAGATTGTTCTGTCGCCTGCGCCTCCTCATTTTTCATGTTCGGAATTTCGGATACATATCCCTTGCGTCGGTACTGCGCTACAAGGTTGCCGTAGATCTCGCGAGCTCGGGCTTGGTCCACTGGAAACACAGTGGCGGTATTTTCTCGGTAGACAGTATCGAGTCTACCTTGACGGTAGTTGACGACGTATTCGCCGTCGCCGCAGTCGCAAAGGTCAACTTGGTACAGCTCGATTTTCGAGTAAATGCGGAGGTAAAGGGTCGTTTGCTCCAGGAGTTTCACAGTTTGGATCGGAGTTGGAAAATCAAAGGAATGTTGTTCGGAAAACGATGCATAGGAAAGTGTCCAGACCGGGCATCTTACTTCCCCTTCAGCCGTACCGAGAAGATGGTTCCGGTGCCGTTTTTCTGCTTCTTGGTTTCGAAGCTGTCGATGGCGGCGAAGAGTTCGCTGAGCTTGGAGAAACCGTAGTTGCGGGAGTCGAAGGAGCCTTGGTTTTGGATGTGGTTGCCCACGGGGCCGAGACGAGCCCAGCCGTCGTCATCCGAACTGGCGTTCACGGCGTTGCGCAGCAAGTTCATGAGCTTGGTATCCCCCTTGAGCTTCTGGGTGGAGCTGGTCTTGTCGCGTTGCTTCACCTTGGCCTTCTTTTCGTCGTCGAGGTAGAGGAAGCGGGTGCAGCTGGCCACGAAGGGGTCGGGAGTCTTGGCGTCGCCGAAGCCGATGACTTGCTTGCCGTCGGCTCTCAGGCGCAGGACGAGCGGGGTGAAATCGCAATCGGAGGAGACGAGACAGAAGGTTTCGACGTTCTTGGTGTAGAGAATGTCCATGGCTTCGATGAGCAGGGCCATGTCGGATGCGTTCTTGCCCTTCACGATATCGAAGTGCTGGATGGGTTGGATCGCGTACTCGTGCAGCACCTTTTCCCAGCCGGCGAGCGTGGGCTTCTTCCAGTTTCCGTAAGCCCGGCGGATGCTGACGCTGCCGTAGCTGGCCAGTTCGGCGATGATGAAGTTGATCTTAGCGGCCGGCGCATTGTCGGCATCGATGAGCAGGGCTATGTTATCGCTTGCTTTTTCTATCATAGACAATTTTCAGGTCCCCGCTTCCTTTTCGGAGGGAAGCGGCTGGGAATCTTCTTGGTTCAAGGGAGCCAGTCGCGAATCCGTATGTTTCTGACGGATACGCTCATGGAGAGCATGGTTTTCGATTTCTGCTTGAGTGAGCGTCCAGGAGTCTCGGATACGATTCAACCACTGGTAAATCTCATGAGGAACGGCTCCCTCGTGAATGGTGCCAATTTCGTCGCGGCCTTCGTTTTCGCTCACCGTCCACGTTATTTCGTGCTCTTCAGAGAGAGCCTGCAGCAGTCCGATAATACGCTCCGCATCGATGAAGCACATGAGGGCGTTTTCCTGGAGCGGAATCTCTCGGCCGATAATGTGGATCTCGTCCTGGTCGACGGGATCGGGGCGAAAGAGCCGGGATTGCCCGGTCAGGCGGTCGGGATCGCTGATACGGTCGAACAGCCAAAGCGGCTCGTTCCACCATTCGAAAGCGCCTGCCATCTGGGCGGCTTGCTCGTAGATCTCGCTGCGGTAGTCGGCCTCGAACTTGTCGATCGAAACGTAGCTGAGGGAATCAGGGATGGAAACGGCCGGCTGACGAGGCAGCGCGTGTCTTACCTGGCGAGAGGTCGACTGTTCAACAGGGTTCGTGATTCCGGCAGGCAATAGGTCGCGTATGGCTCCCCAACGCCCGTGCTCGATCTCCGCCTTCAGCGTCTTGCCTCCGATCTTGAAGATGATAAACTGGCTGTTGCCGGCCTCCTTGAATGTGACGGACTGCAATTCGCTCATGTGCCAGCGTCGCTCACTCCCGAAAGACTTGGTGCGGATTTCCGTATCGGTCACGGTGATACGACTGGGACAGACGAAGGAAGCGTAGAGGAAGGTGAAAGGGAAGAACGGAATGGTAAACGCTAGAATACCGAAGGGCGGACCGAGGGCATTCATGAACTTTAAAACGTCGTCGAACGCGGTGTGGTCTGGCGCCTGATAGAGGAAGCTCGAAACCTCGTCCCGCGGTGCCTCGCCATAGAGAAGCCAAAATACGCAGTAGACTCCAATCCCTCCAATCACTGCGTACGAACCTGCCAGAATAAGGCGGGAGGAAATAGGCGAGGAGAGGCGGACCATGAAATGCGGGAGGTAGGATCTGGAAAAGGACGAAGCGATGAATACTTACCCAAGATTTCCAGAGCAAGATCTTTAACAGGAAATACGTAGACGAAGAGGCTCGGCGAGCAGCGAGGAACGATGCTTATCAAGGGACTAGGACTCTCGGTTCGTTTCGGGAGCCGCCCAAGCGTTGCTGCCAATCAAAGCATCAACCTTAGCGTCCGAGAGGCTAGCTTCGTGAGGGAGCGTAGGGCAGTATCTCCACCAAGCCTTTGAGTGAGCGAAACGGGCGCTCCGCTCTGCCGGATGGCAGTTTGTTTCTAAGTTGACTTTAGGTTACTCGAAAAGCGTCGTGATTCCTCGATCCTCTTCGCCCAGTCGATGAATTCTCCAGCGGATGAAGTAGGGGTAGGTTTCTGAAAGAAAAGGAAGTGTCGCGATCGTTTCGTCGTAGTGATCGTCAACGCTCTGCGTCTGCAGTTCTGGGCGAACGGGGAACCACTCCGCCAAGTCGTAACTGATTTCGTAAGAAATGGAGTACTCGCGCGAACGGGCAGATAGGAATCGAATGCTTGCCGTGGGCGATTGTGCTGTAACTTCGGATACATTCCAGGCGGGAAGGGTGCTTGCCTCCGTTGGTTCGAGCCCGAGCACAAACTCCATCCAATTCGAAATGCCATCCCCGTCCACGTCGCCCAGGGGCTCAAAACGAGATTCGGACGGTGGTGAGGTCGATTCAGTCGCTTTCGAACGTAGCCAATTCTCGTAGCTGAGTTCCGGCAGGCGGATGACGCGGGCTCGGTCGAGGCGCAAGCTGCGATTCAGTGGTCCGCCATTTTCTTCAAATTCAGATACCGATAATTCGATCCTCTGCGTGTTGGTCGGGCCGAAACGACGCGAGTGATGCGTCATCCAACGGTTTGCCTGAGGCTCATCGTTTACTCGTTCAAGGCTCGAAAGGTAGGAATAAATGCTCCAAATCGAAGGTGGGTCCACATCGATGACGATCGTCGATGTTTCGCCTGTCTCCAAGCTTCCGGATACGATGGAACTCGGCCCCTCGAGCGAGCGGCTGAAGTCGACCTGCCAAGGCTTGGGGCCGATTGTCGTAATGCGGGCTCCGGGGAAACCGATCGCTTCCGCGAGTCCGCTCTCGAGCAGCGACACGGTCGCAGTTTCGCTGGCGATGACCTCTCCGTTTGGAGATGTGGCTTCGGCATGATACACGCCTAGGTCCTGCTCAGTCACCGGGTCGATCAGGAGATGGGCGCCCTGAGAGGGAATCTCCTTGCCGTCCTTAAACCAACGCAACCCCAGAAAGTAAATATTGCCCTCCCTCGCATGAGCCTTGAGTTCGATTCTGGCGCCGATGTAGGTAGCGGTATTTTGCGGGTGAGTGATGAACATTCCCTTTCTCTCGTCTCGAAGGTCGTCTATCCAGACGCTGCTTTGCTCTGTCGATTCCGGTAGCGTTACAGAAACGCCGGGACCGACCAAAATATCCGTCCACTCGCCATTGGCGGGAATAGATATGGTTTCACCATCGAGACTATAGTGAATGTAGCCGCCCTCTGAAAACCCTCTCGTTCGGATTTTCAGTCGAGCATAATAAGCGCTAGTAGTAAGCCGTAATGAGTATGGGTTTCCATCGCCGAACGGGCCGTCGATCCTCAGGGAGGCGCTTCCTTTGGTCTTGATGTCGGTATCGTAATGATAAGTAGCGGGTTCACTGTCGCTGAGGTTAAGTCCGCCACTGGACGAATCGAGAACCTCCCGCATGTAGGAGCCTAGGGCATAGTGGACCGTATCGGAGGTTGACTTGTTGCCAAGCGAATCTTCGACTTCGATATAGTAATCTCCCCTGTCGGCGATACCTGAATCCCGCTCGAAGGGATAAGACTCACCCGAAATAAGGTTCGATACTTTCTTTAGGAGCGCCCCGTCCTTATACCATGATACGGTGAGCGGCTCAGCCCCTGCATAGGTCGCGAAGGGAACATACTGCTCATTGTAGTGGAGTTCCTCGTTCAAGCGCATCTTCGCCAGAGGACCGCTGCGTAGCTTGAGCGAGTAGATCTTGCCTACGTTAGACTGGTACGAGTCCGAAGTGGATATTGAAAGCGTGTGGGTGCCGGCAGGAATGAAAACTTGCCTTTCGAAGCGAAACCCCGTCGGTATCCACATTTCGGCGTCACCCACCTCTATATGGGCATTCGTGCTCGAAAAATCGTAGTCCATTTCCAGAACTGCCGGTCCGGTGACTTGTGAGCTTAAACTCCAGCCCAGCGATGTATCCAAATCACCTGGGCTACTATTCTCGATTCGCAAATGATGTTCATCCTCTGTCGGACTTGTTTTTTCCAAGCTCACTTTGGGATTCGGACTTCCGTCGTAGCTAAGCTTGAGCGGGGAGGGAGCGATGCTCGCTAATGAATCCAGACCAACATAAACCGCTGAAGTGCTCGCTTCACCATGCGCGTTTGTGGCAACGAGCTTGTAGTTCCCCGAGTTCGCCTGGGAGAATGATCCAATCGTCAATACGGATTCTGTTTGGCCACTGATGGGCTGATTGTCCTTGTACCATTGGTAGGTGGCCCCGTTCCGGAAAAACGACGCTTCGAGAGACACGTTTTTCCCAACCGCAGGGGGAGTGAAGTGAATATCTCTCAACACAACGGGAGAGCGAACCTCTTCTAAGTTATCCAGCCACGCCTTTGCTGGAAGCGCTCCAGGGTCGAGCCGCAACCGTAGAGTGTGTTCCGCAGGGATGAAGAATTGTTGCTCCACCCAGCGCCCGCTTTCATGCGACTCGAATAGGAAATCGGAGCCGTATCTATTTCCTAGATACGCCTCAAATACGGCATCCGAGTCTGCGTTCAACTTCCAGCGGAACTTCAGAACTCGGTCGTACTCTTTGCTACCGAGCGTGAGTGACTCACGGCTACGCTTCGAATACAACTCAAGGGCGTCTTCTCCATCCCAACTTTCCGCCGTCTGGAAATTCACGTACGCGTCTTCAGCGCCCGTGAAGGTTTCGCCGACAATCGTCTCGCTCGGAGCGTCTATTGCCTCGATTAAGACAGGAGTCACGCTCACCACGATCCTGTGGCTTTGATTGTTGCCGAGACCGTTGCTTGCCTCAGCGTAATATGTGCCAGCGTCCTCCCAGCCTACATCTGCTTTGGAAAACAAATGAGCATTTGAAATGGCTTCATTTTCGATGGCCTCTCCGTCCTTGTACCATTGGTAGGTCAACTGAGGCGAGCCTTCGGCTTGAGGAACTTCAAATCCCATCGTCGAACCAATTGGAAAGGAATAGTGCTCCTCATCGAACGGTACAGGTGGGAACCTTGGCGGGAATATTTCTTCGTAAACCTGTACGGTGTACTTTGGCCGGTATCCAGTGGCTGATCCTAGTTCGTTGGTGAGGACAAGTTCATACTCCCCCGAGTGAGCGAGGCTCGCCGCACCTAGGCGTAATACATTGGTTTCGGCTCTGGGAATCAACACACCGTTCTTATACCACTGGTGTTCGATGGGGAGCGCTCCGAAGACTTTCATCGACAGATTGATCGGATCACCAGCTTTGACAAGAAGGTAAGAGCTTCCCTCGATTTGCGACGAAGGCCTCTGAGGCGAGGTATCGATTTCGATCGTTGCAGTTTTGCTGCGAGTGCTGTCGTAGAGATTAGTCGCTACGACGTAATAGTCTCCGCCATCGCTTTCCGTGACCGCATCGATCTTCAATATGCGGCTGGTCGCCCCCTCGATGGCTTGGCCGTTCTTGAACCATTGGTAGGTTAGGTTCTCTTGCGTCGACCAAACGGTGAGCTCCAGGCCTTTCCCCAGCGCAACTGATCGAGAGTACATGTCTCCTACAATCAGGGGAGGGAGTTTGTCGCTTTCGAAAAACTCGGGGATCTGAAGCTGTAGCGAATCTTGAGGCAGGGCTGTCTCCGGATAAACGGCACGGTGGGTGATACGAGCGGTAAAGCCGCCTTGTTCGGTGATAGATCTAAGCGTTTCCCAGCCTGCTCCCAAGAACACATCAAATCCGTTCGGTCCAATTAACGTCGTATTGGTAGCTGCTTCTTCGATGTGGTTCTTGCGTGCCGTCAGATAGAGCAGGCCCGCTACCGGCACCCTAAATTCAAGAAACTGTTGTTTGTCTTGGGATAGGTTTCCGCTTGAGATCAGCTGTAGGCCTTCCTCGGATACAAGTCTCCAATGGTCTTCGTGACTGGCGTAAACCTTGATGCCGCTTCCCAGAGCTTGTTCGATATCGTCCATCCGAGGAAAGACTTCCAAGTTATAGAGGACGGTCGTTGTCGCTTCCGCATTACTGATTTCCAAGCGGTACTCGCCTCGCTGACTAGGGAGGATTGACTCCAAGCTGAGTGTCGACGAGCTTTCGGAGAGCAATTCATCTCCTTCATACCACCTGTAAGTGATCGGGGAATCACTCCGGGCGGAGACGGAAAAGCTTACCGACTCTCCCTCGTACGCTTCAGCGTACCGAGCTGATGTTTGAGTGACGACAGGCGGAAACGTTACCTCATCCGCAAGCAAGCCATCTCTCAGGTTCACGATGCCACCCGATGCGCAATATTGAGCGAGACCTTCCCATTTCTGGCAGGTCGAAACAAGTCTTTGGATCTGCAGGGTGTAGTCATCGTCCGGATACTCTTCGAGAAAGAGGGCCATCGATCCGGACGCGAATGCTGTGGCCATCGATGTGCCGTCCTGTCTAATGTACGCGTCAGGGGCACTGGACCAAGTCGAGAAGATATGCTGTCCAGGCGCCAAGACATCTACGAGACTCGGGTGAAAATTCGAAAACCACGAGAGTTCCCCAGAGCTGCCCACCGCTCCTACAGATACTACGTTGGGCAACTCGGAACGACTCGGGTAAGCCGGAGTCTCGCTAGATTCATTACCGGCTGCCGCTACAACAATGACCCCAGCTTCCTCGGCTCGCCCAATAGAGCTCTCGATAACTCCGCTAAAACTGTTCGCGCCCCAGCTCATGTTTATGATCTGAGCTCCATTTGCCACAGCGTAATCGATACCTGCTGCAAGCGCTTGGGCAGTACCTTTGCCGTTTGCGTTCAGGGCCTTGATCGGCATGAGATTGATGGACCAAGCGACTCCCGACATCCCTTTTGCATTGTTCCCCGCCGCTCCGACGATTCCGGCGATGTGCGTGCCGTGTCCATGGTCGTCATCCGGTACCGAAAGAGGATCCAGCGCATTGAAGCCGTGGGTATCGTCCACATATCCGTTCTTGTCATCGTCGATCCCGTTACGGGTCGAGTCGCCGCTATTGGTCCAGAGATTGGCCTTCAGGTCCTCATGATCTAGGCGGATGCCCGTGTCGAGAATGGCCACAGTTATAGAGGGTGACTCACGCCTAATTTCCCATCCCTCCGGAGCGTCGATATCTACGTCTTCAACATGGTCGAGGCCCCATTGAAGCCCAGACTCAAACCTGGGATCATTGGGCACGAGAGATGCGTAGAAAATATGGTTCGGCTCTGCTTCAATTGAAGAATCAGACAATGAGACGGCAGCAAGGGCTTCGGTCACGGTATCCAAATCCGCGGTAGAGGATTCTAGAACCGCCATGTAAGGAGTGCCCTCACTTTTCAGGTAAGTCCAACCCAGCGAGTTCGCGATATCTTCAATGTCCCCTTCGCTGATGGGGGAACCCGAATGAAGGATTATCTGATTTGCGGCATACGCAGATAGTTCAGCCAGCTTGCGCGGCTCTCCGGATTCTTCGACCGCGATCCTGTCCGTGATGCGGATGGGAAACGGGAACCCTTCGTCCTCAACAATCCTGTGACGCAGCGAATAACGCTCCGAACCAAGACCGGCCGCCTCCAACCTCTCAGATAGCACAGTCGCCCCACTCCAATCTCCAGGAGGCAAAAGGGACGGCGTTGGGATTGTTGAACTAGCTTCTTCCAACACCTGGGCGTCGCGCGCCACCTCGGCTGGCCCAGGCGTTTCTCGCGGCACATCCGACTCCTGCTGAGCCGCTTCCCGCTCCGCACCCGCCGAAGGGGATCGACGCGATTGAGAGCACCAGAGGACGATTGCCGCGATTGAAAAGATCGCGAGGGGAGCCAGGGCAAGCTTGACGACGGATTTCATCATTAAGTCGCGTTTACATGATACCCAGTAGCCTGATTAACGTAATGCGGGCCTTGAGCAAAGTTGGACATGTAGCGAGGCATAAATCCGAATCTGACTTAGGCAAGTCTCCCTCTCGATAGCCCGCGCTTTTTTGTATTTCCAAACCGTTCGGTAACCGTATCGGGAAGCCCTCTAGTCTCGCCGTACTGCAATGCCATCCAGCCAATCCAGTGGGGCGACGTTCCCCGGTATTTATCGAATTGCTCCTGTTTGAGCAACAGAGAGGGATTCCTTCCTCCGATCCCCGAAAACGCCCCACGACGCGTCGCCACCGCGTGCGCGGATGCATGCTTCGAGCTGAAGGGGCGGGAATTTGGGTTGCAAGCATCGGCACAAGACATTGCGTGATTTTACGATAAACAACTTGCAGAACCCGTCACCGCTTGCAGGTTTTACTACGGTGAAACATCTAGCCAAACCCCTTGCCCTATGGATGGCTCTCGCCTCGACGCTTTGCTTGGCCTCGGCGATTTATGCCGACAAAGACGAGACGGACCTGCTTCCTTTTGAAGCGGTTCCAGCGGAGGTGCTCGGCCGGAAAATTCCCAAAGTCGATCCGAATTCAGATATTGAATACTTGTTCTACGGACTGAAGGTAAACGACAGAAGGTATGGTCACGCTCGGGTGCGGGAGCGACACATCAAGCTGAAGGTGTACACCGAGAATGGCGTGAAGGATTTAGATGTCATTCACCTCCCTTACATCAAGAGGTGGGAAAAAATTTCAGGCTTCAAAGCGAGAATAACCCAACCAGACGGGAGCTTTAGCGAGTTCGACCGTTCGGACCTGTACGAACGCAGATTGCTAAAGGTAGACGACTTTCGCGGAGACGCCCTCAGCTTCGCGTTGCCCAATCTGCAGGTGGGGAGCGTTGTGGAATACACATGGAGATCGATCGTCGATTACGGACAAACGTGGTACATAGCGGAATTCCTCGAGGAGGAATGGCCGTCGGAAGAAACGGAAATAGAATTTATTCCAAGTGCCAGTCACTCGTCCATCTTTCAAGCGTTCAACTACGAACTCGAGTTCGAACAAACGAAGGACAAAACCTACCTCGTGTCGGCTGAGAATGTCCCTGGTATCGCGTCTGAACCCTATTCTCCTCCGGCGCGAGACTACCGAGGCTGGCTCTTTATGGTATATAACAGCGAGTTTAGCATGCTGAACGCCCAAGCCTTTTGGGATGGCGAGTCGGAGTACCTGACAGAACTTAGCAGAGATCTGGTCAAGTCGAAGCAGCGGGCCGTGAAAAAGCTAGCCGACTCCTTGTTCGAGGCTGGAATGGCCCCTGAGGAGAAGCTTTGGATCGCTTTCAAGTATTGCAGCAATGAGATAACGAACATTTGGGCGGTCCAGTCTGGCTTCACCGACGAAGAGCGCAGCAAGCTCAAGGACGTTGACACTCCGGCAGAAACGATCAAGCGGGGTTACGGTACGGGCAGCGACATCAACCAGCTCTTCGCTTCGCTGGTCGCGGCCGCTGGATTCGAGGTATGTTATGCCTACACCACCGACGCCGAGTCTATGAAATTCAATTCGCTGGCTCTCAGCAGAAGGCTCAATTTCCCGGAACGGGTGGTAGCTCTGAGGAAAAACGCGAAAGCGGATTGGCGCTATTTCGACCTTAGCTACGTCTATTTGCCCTTTGGCTGGCTCGACGCAGCAAATTCAGGACAAGTTGTTTTACTCCCTGATGCGAAGAAGGCCCGTTTCGACACGACAGAATTCCTTTCCGCAGATTTGAGTCCGGTGTTTCGAGACGCTCGCTTCGACTTGAACGAGTATGGTGATTTGAGCGGCTCGGTGCAGCTTGAGTACAACGGCTACCCAGGGGTGCGGCGGAAGCGATTTTACGACGCCCTGTCCGAAGGTGAAAGGGAAGAGCGTTTTTGCGCTCGGCTGAAAGAGCTTTTTCCTCAATGCGAAATTCGGAATTTTAAAATGTCCGGCATCTTCACTCGCGACAAGCCCTTGGTGGTTTCCTATGATATAGAGATTCCTGGATACGGCGAATCTGTAGGTGATCGCGTTTTCTTCCAGCCAAGCTTCTTCGAATTCGGCGAGGAGCCAATGTTCATGGAGGAGCAAAGGCGTACGGATATAGCCTTTCAGTATGCTTGGAAGGAAGAGGACACAGTGTGGTTCAACTTTCCCGAGGGATTCCATCCAGAGGAAGCGGCATCGCCAGGCAAGCCAATCGACCTTGGGTATTTCCGCTTCGCCTGCGCTTACGCCCTCAACAAATCGCAAAGCAAACTGCGCTGCAAAAGGGAGTTTCGCATGGATAACAGCGGTTTCCAGAAAGACAGTTATGACATGCTGAAAAAGATTCTCGAGGATGCGAACACGCAAGACTCTCATGTCATGACCATTTCGAAAAAGGAGTTTGCAAATGCTCGTTAGAAAATTCGGCCGAGCGTACTTAGCTTGTCTAGCGTTGTCTTTTATATGTGGATACGCTGACGCTTCGCGGGTTCCAGCATGGCTATCTTCAGCAATCCAATCGAAAACGCAGGCTTCAAACGTTGCTGCAAGCTCGGTCTGCCTCTTGGACGAGACCGTTTACACAGTGGCAAGCAACGGAAAGCGTACTGAGGTAATCCGAATGGCTTACCAAATAAACGACCTGAGCGATCGCGGGTACGCAAGACTCGAAGTCGGGTTCGAAGAGGGATACTCGAGCGTGAGTGAAATTAAAGCTTGGGTGCTGGATCCCGGAGGAAAGGTGTACAAGTACAATAAAAAAGACACCTGGGATATCGCCTCGGATGTCAGAAGCCTGCATAGCCAACTCATGGAACGTCGGCTTGACGCCCAGGGGGATATTCGCGAGGGCAGCGTTTTTGCATACGAATACACGGTCACGAAAAAGTCGATTTTCTCGCAAATGATTTGGCGGCTTAATCGAAATATCCCCGTGCTCCTGACGAGAGTCTCCATCGAACCGCCTCCTGGATGGGCGGTAAAGGCGACCCCACTCAACGGGGCCCAGGTACAAGAAAAGCATGGTGGTCGGTCCTACGCATGGGAGGCAAGAAACCTTGAGGCAATTGAGGGGGAAGCGGGATCGCCAGTAGCGAGAGCATACCTGCCTTTCGTTGGTTTCGACCTGTATCCAGAGGATGGAGCATCCAAAGGAAGCTTGGAATTGTTTAGCAGTTGGAACGACGTGGCGCGTTTTGATGTGCGCACGAACGATTCCCAGACCGAACCCAGTGACGGCATTCGAAGAAAAGTGACGGAACTGGTGAACGGGAAAACGGGGGTTCTAGAGAAAGTTGAGGCATTGGCTGAATACGCACAATCCGTTAACTACGTATCAATCCAAACAGACCTAAGCATGGGCGGAGGGTACAAGCCATTTCCCGCTGCCGAAGTATTCGAACGACACTACGGAGACTGCAAGGACAAGGCGGCTTTATTGCGGTCTATGTTAGGGTGTATAGATGTTGAAAGCTATGCAGTTTCTATTGCATCCGAAGATGCAGCCTATTTGGACCTAAATTGGCCGTCACCTAGGCAGTTCGATCACTGCATCGTTGCCATCGCAGTGGAGCCTGAGTCGAAGATGCAGGCCCTCGTCGAGGACGCAGTATTGGGAAAGATGTTACTCTTCGATCCTACCAGCCAGAACACTCCATTTGGCATGCTGCCCCAAAGGTATCACGGCGGTTTTGCCCTCGTGG
This sequence comes from Pelagicoccus enzymogenes, assembly GCF_014803405.1. NCBI lineage: Bacteria > Pseudomonadati > Verrucomicrobiota > Opitutia > Puniceicoccales > Pelagicoccaceae > Pelagicoccus > Pelagicoccus enzymogenes. The sequence continues at coordinate 8,535 of NZ_JACYFG010000060.1, read as the reverse complement.
GGAGCGAACGAGTGACCGGCCCGACGCCCATACCGCAGGCAGTTCCAGAGCAGAATAGCGAGAAGCGAACGGCGAGGATCGAGCTAATGGGGGATGGAAGCGCGGTGGCGGCATTCGAATTTGAATACAAGGGCGGCAGGGCGCTCGCCGCCCGGGCGACACATGTCAAAAAATCAGAACCGGAGTACTCGGAATTTCTCAAAAGGAGATTAACCGATAGCGGGGTTCAAAGTTCGGAGATCCAATACCTCGTCGACGACCGGATAAAGGAGGCGACCTTCGAGCTAGATATCGAATGCAATTTGTCCGGATTCGGGCGATCTATGAGAAACAAGTTTCTTTTGCTAAAGCCGTTCTTCCTCACCTGGCAGGAGCGTTTGTCTCATGAAGCGGATTCTCGCACCCTGCCGTATGTAATTCGATCGGAGATGAAAGAGGAAGAGGTCATTGTATCGATCCCTGAAGGCTTTTACGTTGAGGACCACGCTGAACCGGTCTTCGTAGAGACGGACTTCGCGCGATTCGAACTCTCTTATCAGGTCGTCGATGGCGATGTCGTTTGCAAGCGTAGCTTGAGAGAGTCAGCGACCACCTTACCTCCAGAACGCTACGACGAGTTTTTATCGTTCTATGAGCAAGTTTACCGAGCCTGCAAAGCGCCAGTCCTGCTGGCACGTATCGAACAGTAGGCTGACTCCGAAGTCAGTTGAATGAAGTAGAGAGCCGGCTGGATGGTTTTCAAGGCTGCACTGTGAGTGAGTACGCTAACAAACTACGCGTCGATCCGAGCTAGGTCGCATTCGGTCGCATGGATTTTCCTTGCTGCCGTACCAAAGCCTATGCCGCCTAAATAAGGGGCCAGGGGAGAGAAGGGGCCAAATGTGTATCCATCTCTTCAGGACCCGTCCATCGCTCGCAAGCGGAAGATGCGACATTAGCTCGGGCGGAGCTCGTTTTTGCAGTCCCCCGTCTTCTCCAACTCGCTCAGGTTGTCGAGGGTGACGCGGGCGATCTGGGTGAGGGCGGTGTCGGTGAAAAAGGCTTGGTGACCGGTGACCAGCACGTTCGGGAAAGTGAGCAAGCGGGCGAAGACGTCGTCTTGCATCACCGTGGCGGACTGGTCCTCGAAGAACATCGATTCCTCTTCCTCGTAGACGTCGATGGCGAGGTTCCCAATGTGACCGCTCTTGAGCCCTTGGATAACGTCGGCCGTACCGATCAAGCCGCCGCGGCTTGTATTCACAATCGTAACACCTTTCTTCATCTTCGCGATGGCTGCCGCGTCGATGATGTGATGCGTCTCCTTCATCAAAGGACAGTGCAAGCTGATAACGTCGGACTGAGAAAAAAGCGTATCCAAATCCACATACGTCGCTCCCCGTTCCTTGAGTTCCTCGTTCTCGTACTTGTCGTGGCAGAGCAGCTTGCAGCCAAATCCCTGGAAAAGCTTGGCCGTGATGGAGCCGATCTTGCCAGTTCCAATGATCCCCACCGTCAGGCCATGCAGGTCAAAGCCAACCAGCCCCTCCAAAGAAAAATTGCCTTCGCGTACGCGGTTGTAGGAACGATGGATCCGGCGATTGAGCGTGAGCAGCAGGGCGAGGGTGTGCTCCGCCACCGCGTGCGGCGAATAGGCAGGAACGCGCACCACTTTAATGCCAAGCTCCGCAGCCGCCGCCAAATCGACGTTGTTGAAGCCGGCGCAGCGCAAGGCGAGGAACGCGACCCCGCGTTCCCTAAGGCCTTCCAGCGTTTCGCGGTCGACCTTGTCATTGACGAATACGCAGACCGCGCGAGCGCCTTCCGCTAGGGCAACCGAACGCGGAGCGAGCTTCGTTTCGAAGAAGGCCAACTCATGCCCGTCTTCGTTGTTCTGCTTGAAGAAGGTTTCGTCGTAGCGCTTGCTGCTGAAAAAGGCGACTTTCATGCGAAGACCTTATTTAAAAGAAGAGACAGTCTTCAACTTATTTACTGCTTCAATCCGGTAGCGTCTCGTGGGGGGAGCATGCTCAAGTGTCGTTTCACTCGCTACAGCGAAAGCCGACCTGACACGATTCAATTACATCGATAAAGTGGCGGGACCTTCCAGGTCGCGTGTTGGGTTGAACCTTGGTCCAGACCGCGTCGCGCGGTGCGATACGTTTTGCGCTGCGGTCTTCAGCAAGCTGGAACCCTACAAAAACTCGAGTTGTAGACAGTGGCCCCACGCGGCGACTTACATTCACTGCAAGCCCAGCAGTCGATTCTTCTGCAAACCCGTTGAGGAAGCCATGCGATTTCAGGATCTCAAAGATCGGTTCCAGGCCTCCGAGCGGATGCCCGTAGTCTTCCTCGGCCACGGCAATCCCATGAACGCCATCGAGGACAACCAGTACTCGAAAATGTGGCGGGAGCTGGGATCCGCATTGCCGCGGCCGCAAGCGATCCTCGTCGTGTCCGCCCACTGGATGACCCAAGGATCAACCTTGGTGGACATTTCCCAAGCCCCGCGAACCATCCACGACTTCGGCGGCTTTCCGCGGGAACTCTACCAGCAGCAGTATCCAGCATCTGGAGACCCGAAGCTCGCCCGCGAGGTGATCAGCTTGCTCGAAAGCCACCACGCGGAAGGCGACGACAGCTGGGGTCTGGACCACGGTTCGTGGTCCGTCTTGAAGTGGCTCTATCCCGATGCCGACATCCCAGTGTTCCAGCTCTCCATCGACATGAGCAAGGACCTTGATTGGCACCTGCAAATCGGGCGCACCCTGTCTCAGCTGCGAGACCGTGGCGTACTGATCCTCGGCTCCGGCAACGTCGTGCACAACCTCGGAGCCTTGCGCTTCGACGGCGGCATCTACGACTGGGCCAGCGAGTTTGACGCAAGGTTCGCCCAACTCCTAGAAGAGCGGAACCTCGCGGCCCTAGCGTCGCGCAGCGAACTCGGCTCGCTCTTTCGCCAAGCTCATCCCACAGTGGACCACTACCTGCCAGCCCTCAGTGTTGCCGGCGCCAGCGACCAGAAGGACACGCTCAGCTTTACCAGCAGCAACATAGAGATCGGCAACATCTCCATGCGCGGATTCATTTTCAGCTGAAGACGTCGGGTAGGGGGTAGCGACCAAGGAAGCGAAGCCCCAATACACGATTAAACGTTATCAAAAGTCGCGTATTTGTAGGGTTGGACCTTGGTCCAGACCGCGTCGTGCTGATAAACGGCTACACTGCGGTCTGCGGCAAGCTGCAACCCTGCTCAGAGGAGCGTAGTATGTTTTTAATGGACAATCTCTGAGCATCCGAGCGCTACAACGTAGGGTCGGCGCTTGCCGCCGCACCGCGTCGATATTAACCTGTCTCCACAGCGCGGCCGCTAACGCCGGCACTACTAATGTCGCGTTTTTGTAGGGTTGGACCTTGGTCCAGACCGCGTCGTGCTGATAAACGGTTTACACTGCGGTCTGCGGCAAGCTGCAACCCCACTCAGAGGAGCGTAGTATGTTTTTAATGGACAGTCTGTGAGCATCCGAGCGCTACAACCCGTAGGGTCGGCGCTTGCCGCCGCGCCGCGTAGGCTTGATCCTGCCTCCACAGCGCGCCCACCAGCGTCGGCACTACCTATAGAATCCGCTCAAGCAATTGTTGCAGGCAACGGTCGCTGTCGCAGCGGCCATGGCCCTAAAGCGCAGCTCGTTTATGGCCGATTTCAAGAGACATGCTGTTATCCATAATCATTGCCGTCTCCCTCTTTGTCTTCTTTCTGATTTGCGATAGATTCGCCGCCAGAAAAACCCACGACTCTTTTCCGCAGGCGGACGCGCTCCCAGCGGAGGAGAGCGAGCCGGGTAGGGTGGCGAGCCCAACCCACGAACTCGCGGCGCAGTTTGAGGCCAGGGCCGTGTTGCTCAGTCCTGCCGAACAACGCTTCCATCAAGAGCTAAGGACAGCGTTGCGGCCGGGGCATGAGATATCCTGCAAGGTGCGGCTCGAAGACGTGTTCCAAGTGAAACGAGGGCTGTCCGACAAGCGCCAGCGTCACAGCTTGCGCAACCGCATCAAGTCGCGCCACCTCGACTTCGTGGTCACGAACGCGGCCGACTCGCGAATCGTATCGCTCATCGAGCTCGACGACGCATCCCACCGAAATCAAAAGGCGCAAGCCAACGACCGCTTCAAAGACGAGCTGGCCCGCGCCTCTGGACTCAAACTCCATCGCTTCGCAGCCCGTTGCCATTACGAATCCGCCGACATCCAAGCCAGCCTCTACGGAGACAACTGAAGCGCCCAAAGCGCCAAGCAGTTTCCTGTGGGAAGCGACCTTGTCGAAGACCCTGAGCTCGCCGAGGGTGCGTCGCGATAGCTACGGTTACCATCGCCGCACAAGACCGTTCCCCAAAAAACGAATAGGCGGCGCCACACAAGCATTCGCTTGTATGCGAAACCGCCCGCTTCGCTCAAGGCCGCCAAGAACACGAAAGCCTGCGAAGGACATGCTTCAGAAAGCACACGGAAAGAGGGCGAAAACAACTTTCTTAGTTTTGGCGGATACTTTCATTCCCTTGGGGTTTAACACCTCGAAGCTTGCTTCGACTTCTGAGGTGGATCGGCTTCTCCGAAGACTATTTCGCGATGGCGTCTTCGGAGAAGCCGCGCCACCTGTTTTTTGAATACCTAGCCCGCTCCAGCAGTCGACGAAGCCGAGAGCTTGCTCCGAGGATCTCCATTGGAACCTATCGCCATGCTCGAAACGGCTTCCGAGTGTAGCGACACTCGAGAGACAAAGTCCGAGACATTCCAGATTTCGTAGGGATTCCGTTTCCGTCAACGGGTGCAAAGTGACGGCAAACGACGGAAGTCAGCGACGATTGACACTAATTATCCAATGCCTCAACTTTCCTTATCACATCAACATCCCTTGATATAATTCAAGGGAGTTTCCTCCAACTCTTACATCCGACATACTACTATGAATCTTGACATCCGGTTGGCTTGGGACAGGTATAAAGCCGACCAAGCAGATATGGCATTCGCTGACCATCCTTTCGAAACGGCAGCAATCGATCAGAACTTGGATAATTGGTTAGGCCTTTTGGGGAAGCGACTACCGGATTTTCATCCATCGAGATCCGAGATCATAGAAATACCGAAACCAAGTTTTCATTTGAGGCCAGGATCCATCTTAGAGCCAGCTGATGCTACTGTATTAAACGCTCTCTTGCTCAACGATATAGACAAGCTTCGAGATGTCCAGCAATGGAGTGCTGGCCACTGCAGGTTTTCATATATCCTCAAAGAAGATCAGAACGGAAGAAAATGGTTTGAAAACGAGTACAAAGGGTGGACTAATTTTAGAGAGAAATCCATTGAGTACCTAAACAACGGATACAGCTGGGTGGTTTTTGCCGACGTTTCAGCATTCTTTGAAAATATATCCATTAACAGATTGGTTGGAGATCTCAAGACTCATGACATCGCCCCAGAATGCGTCAATTTGCTTTCCTCCTGCCTCAACCGCTGGGCCGAACCAAGATCCAAAGGCATTCCCCAAGGCTATCGCGCTTCGTTTATTCTGTCTGAGTTTTATTTTAATAGCATCGACAGGAGGCTTGATAACGCCAAAATACGCTTCTGTCGCTATGTCGACGATATGAGGATTTTTTGCAAAACCAAAGAGGATGCAATCGATCAACTGCACACCTTGACCGCACTGCTCAGAGAAAAGGAACTAAACCTACAAACGGCCAAGTCTTTTATAGCGGATCAATCCCAGGCGCGTCGTGAGATTGATAGCGTCACGCCAAGAATCAAAGAACTTGAAACTGCTGTCCAGGAGGAGCTATCCGAGTTCCTTGGGCTCTCGATTACCTCTGTCACCCCTTCTGCCCTACAAAAATATTTTGAGTCAATTGATGCAGACTTGAAACTAGAGTCGGTAAAGCGAGCGTTTGTAGAGTACTTCATCGATCAAAATGATTTCGATAAGACTCTCTTTCACTATTGTATCAACCGACTTGGGGCTGCAGAAAACAATTTTGCGGTCGACTATTGCGTTGAATGCCTATCGGAGAGACCCGAAGAATTCATTCACATCCTACCATATTTTTCTAAACTGTCTGACCAGTGCGTTGAAATAGCAGAGAAAATCATAGATAAAATTGAAGAAGGAACGAAGTCCACGGACTACACCTCCTTTTTATTCCTGAGGTGGTTATATCAGCAAAATCTCTGCTCTGAAAAGATCCTCTCTTTTTGCCGTTCGATTCAAAGCTCTGAGAGGTTAGGTCGCCATTCAAAGAGCTACGTTTGGGCCATAATCGGTGAAAATGGCGATTATTCTGATCTGGATTCACTGGAATCAGAATATGGTAAAACAGATCACAAAGCTTCAAAAGCCACTTTGATTTGCGCGATTAGAAAAATGGAAAAGTCGAGAAGGAACGCAATCTACAGCAGGGCAGAAGGCGATGACATCTTGGTGTCCTACGCTATAAATTACGCGAAACAAATTACGCACAAGAAATAGCACCAAGCGAAGCTAAAACTCAGAGATCTATCGACTCAAACGTGCTGTTAAGAATCCCCCAAGAGGTGCCTCTCTGAATTTCGTCCTCGATATTCGCCACAAATTGCCCCGGCTTGAGGTCGCCAGCGATCGCACCGGGCCTTGGCTCTTCACCAATAGTTCGACGTCTTCCGCTTGTTTTTGGCGGAAGGCAATCAGCAATTGCCGCGAGCGTTGGGCGGCATTTGCATGATTCGGGGTTCTTGAGCCCACATTGATAGTTGTCGCTTTCACTAAAATTGCTAAAGAATCGGGTAGGGTGATTCAGTATCTGAAAGGTAAATACGCTGAGGCGCAGCGCCAGGAGATGCACACCGACTACGAGTCGGTGGCGACATATCCATCCTACGAGGAAGCGAACGAACGCCAGACTGAACTCTTGTCATATGGGCTTTCGGCCTTCGTAGTGCGGGAATCGACGGGGTTCTTGGAGGTCTACATGGGCGTCGTTCCGAAATTCCATTTGTTTGTGCCCAAGGATCAAGCTTCGGAAGCGCGTGAGATCGTGCAGCTGGAAGCGGATGCTGACCACGTCCACATCGCCAACTGCCCAAAATGCGGCAGCAGCGAAGTGAAAGAGATCGGCGTGGTGAAGAACTACCAGAGCGGTTATCTCGCGCAATTCCTTGAACTCTGCTTGGTGGTTTCGCATCGGGCTTTGGCCGAGATGCTGCGAGGCCCCAAATACCGCTGCGAAAAATGCGACAACGTATACCGGACCAACTTCCGTAAACCGATCCTGTGAAGTGAAGACGTGCCTTTAACCGCCCGCGCTGCTCGAGCACGCAGAGGTCGCGGAGGAGAATAAGGGCTTTTGCAGTAGCGTGCTTGTAAGCGAGCCGTCGTGTTCGTCGATTGGGCAACCTGCCTGGAATTTTTTTTGAACCACAGATGACGCAGATGTACTCAGATATTGCTTGAGGAATGCTGAGGGATTCGTCGACGAAAGCGTCATTTGACTTTCCAGGCGGCCAGCAGCCACTAGCTTCATGGAGTTAACCGCAGGGTTGAAACAGCTTATTTCATGAAGCTGTTTTTTTACATTTCAGCCCACATTGCGGAAACTACTCATCCCCATTCCCAAATCAAACAACCTTCGCACAATAGATAATCTGATTTGCGCGATTACTAAGGCAATTATGCCTTAATAACTTACACAGCACACGTAGTCATCTACGTTGCTTCGTCAACGCAATTACGCTAAAATTGGTGAAATTTGGTCGATAACTCAGTACCTAAACACCAATGACTACCGAAACCGCACGAAAAACCGCTAAAGTTCGACTCAATTCAATTATGCTCAGGGATTCTACCCTTGAGCACCTTACGGACCTAGCGGATTCGCTTGGTAAAAACAGCCCAGCAGGGTTGGCTGCAGATATA
>NZ_JACYFG010000060.1:0-540 GCF_014803405.1 Pelagicoccus enzymogenes | reverse complement strand
TCCGAGGATAAAAAGACCACGAACGCCTTTCTGATCAAACACAGCAAGACCGTTTTTGGTGCTTCAATCAAAAGTCAGTGCTCGGAAGATTACTTCTACGGAAAAGACTCCTCGGTGGATGATGCACTGACCACAATGGAAGGTCAGGTTGCGTCACTCCTGGAAGACGTCTGCGATTGGGAATGCGTGCCTTCATACCCAAACGATGACTTCATAGCACTTCTGATATTTGTTTCAGCACAAAGAGGAAGGACTAGACAAGCAAAGCTTGAAGTCGAAGAGATGCTGAAGGGATTCATCCATGAGAGCCTCAAAGACAGTCCTGAATCGCTGAAAGATCAATTAAATCAGTTAGAGTTAGAAATTGAAAATGGCGCCTCGAAAGCGACTGCCTTCTGCCTAGAAAATTTCCCGAACTTGATAGATCTAAAAGCTGGATTGGTTCTGAACAAAACCGAAACAGAATTTATCACATCAGATCATCCTGTAGTTTTCTACAATCAACTATTTGAGCGATTAAAACAGCAAGGCAACACGGGG
>NZ_JACYFG010000059.1:453-760 GCF_014803405.1 Pelagicoccus enzymogenes | reverse complement strand
TCCAAGGCTGATGCGTTCGCAGAAATGGAAACCTTGAAAGCCGAAAAGCTTGAGCGTCTCCCAATCCCTGACTCCGCCAAAATGGGCGCCTTTGAGGTGTCTGCGGCTCTCCTCGCATGTCTTTTGTTTTTCGCATAGTCATAGCCTCCCTTGTTGGCTGTCTCTTCGGTTATTTCGGCAACAAGTACTTTGGGGAGTCTCCAGCTCCTCAAGTGGTTGAAAAGCGGTCTGAGCCTCGTTCTGCGACTCCTGAGGCGCCAAAGCCAGCTTCTCAACCCTCCGCTGTCGGCAGCTCGTCGGATGAGCA
>NZ_JACYFG010000059.1:0-340 GCF_014803405.1 Pelagicoccus enzymogenes | reverse complement strand
TCTCAATTACCGTCCGTCGATCGAAGATGTAAAAAGCGAAACGTGAATGCTCTCCGTCTAGTCCTGTTCTTGCGCCTCGTGTGCAACCCCGATTCGCCTAGCGTTTTCGTTTGGCGTCGTCTCTTGCAGGACCGTAATTCGCCCCTTCAAAGACCCGTGGAACCGGCCCCGCTGGCAAGCGATCAAGCTTTCCGTAGCTGTCAAGAGAAGGAGCGAAGCGGCTCTTGATAGCGAAGGTATGATTGAATCGCAGCGGGGTGGGCCTTGTGCGTAGTTACGCCTAAAGAAATCTACAAAAGTATCCGTAAAAACTGCACTATGGATTTCCCTCTTGCCTACT
>NZ_JACYFG010000058.1:642-941 GCF_014803405.1 Pelagicoccus enzymogenes | reverse complement strand
ACAACAAGAGCGTCCACCTTCTCAAACAGAGCTGTCCAGAGATTCGAAAACCAATTGAATATGGCAACGGCCACGGTTGCGATACCCATAGCCAGCTTAACGAACGGATTCCATTTCAGCATGAAATCCCAAATCTTGCCTAAAAACGTGATCATGTTGCGAACGCCTCCCGTATCGTTTTAACAACTACAAAAAAGAATACCAGCGTAAGGCCCGCCGCTAAGATCGTCCTAAACAGGGAGATCGAAGTTGAGTAATCGGCCAAGTCGAAATCCAAGCGGACAGTGCCACCGTTAGGA
>NZ_JACYFG010000058.1:263-592 GCF_014803405.1 Pelagicoccus enzymogenes | reverse complement strand
TTGACGCCAAAGGTTGTCTGAGAGCCGCTGGGACCGGTTACGGTCGGCATAGAAGGAAGAAGGTTTTCCAAGCCGAGCACATCCTCAGAATTGCCCGCAAAATCAATTTCATCACCTTGGCCGGTTCCATCGGGAGCGGTGCCTTCCCCGTCGCCCTCTAAGGTTTCGCCTATGCCCTCCAGAAGCTCATTTGTCTTGCTCAAGCGGTCATCGGTACCCTTCCAAAGCAACCATTGCACCTCTGCCTCTTTCTCAACGTCAGGCTTTTCGTTGCCCTCATCATCGACGTTTCCAGAGCCAGCAGCTTGCCCAACGTCGGTTTCCTCAAA
>NZ_JACYFG010000058.1:0-213 GCF_014803405.1 Pelagicoccus enzymogenes | reverse complement strand
TGCCATCATTCAACTTAATGACCGTCAGCTTTTCGCATTCTTGCTCGCTCTCATAGCTGAACGTATGACGCCCTCCAGGACCAATGCTGAAAGCATCAATCAAAACCTCACCTAGATACACCTGATACTCTTCGCTAATGGTGGTAGTGTTCGTGTAAGTCTTCTCAAAGACCAAAGGCCCGCAAGGATCGGCAGGAGCCGCTGAAGCGCTGA
>NZ_JACYFG010000057.1 GCF_014803405.1 Pelagicoccus enzymogenes | reverse complement strand
GTCTGGTCAAGATACATGGTTAACAGGTGTTAACAGACATGGTTAACACTTCTGTATGCCGTGGATGGAGACCGATAAGATAACCCAAAGAAGAGATTTCGTCTTCCTGGCATCGAAGCCTGGAGCGAACAAACGCGAGCTGATCCGCCGTTTCGGCATAAGCCCGCCGACTGCCTACAAGTGGCTGGAGCGCTACCGCAAGGAAGGCTTGCCTGGTCTGGAGGACCGCTCGCGTCGGCCGGCGGGGCAGCCCAACAAGAGCTGCCCCGAGGTGGAGAGGAAGGTCTTGGAGCTTCGCCGCAAGCACGACTGCTGGGGAGCGCGCAAGCTGCGCCGCCTGCTGCAAAACGCCGGGGAAAAGGAGCTTCCCTCGGCGACCACCGTGCACAACATCATCCGCCGCGCCGGCTTGCTCGGCCAAGGCTCTCGCCCGTGCGTGGCGCCCAGGAGCTTCGAGCGTTCGCAGCCCAACGAGCTTTGGCAGATGGACTTCAAGGGGCACTTCGAGATGGCCGGGTCGAAGCGCTGCCACCCGCTCACCGCCTGCGACGACCACTCCCGCTTCAACCTCATCCTCAAGGCCTGCGAGGACGAGAGGACCTCCACGGTGCAGGAATGCCTGCTGTCATGCTTCGGCAAGTACGGGCTGCCTTGGGCCATCCTCTGCGACAACGGTTCGCCCTGGGGGCGGGGGTTCGGGGCGGCCAGCGAGCTGGAGGCCTGGCTGCTGCGCCTGGGGGTGGAGACGATCCACGGCCGCCCCCTGCACCCCCAGACGCAAGGCAAGGAGGAACGCTTCCACCAGACCCTCAAGCACGAGCTGCTGGGCAGGACCACGCTGTGGCGCGACCTCGAGCATTGCGACCGGGAGTTCGCCCGGTTTCGCGAGACCTACAACCACGTCCGCCCGCACCGCTCGCTCGATCTCGACTGCCCCGCCGACCGCTACCGCGCCTCGGAGCGAGCCTTGCCCGCGACCATACCCCACTGCCTGAGCTTCTACGGCGAGGCCGAGCAGGTGCGCAAGGTGAAGAGCAAAGGCGACCTGATGTTCAAGGGACGCAGCTTCTTCATCGGAAGGGCCTTCATCGGGGAAAGCGTGGCGATAAACCAGTTCGACGATCTTCGCTGGGAAGTTTTCTACTGCTGGAAAAGCTTGGGGATGATCGACCTGAGCCGCGCGACCAAGCCTAGAAACAACTACAACGCGCTTCTTGCTCCCCCTGGACGCCTAGGCGTCCAGGGGGAGCAAGAAGCCCACCTGAAAAGCGTTAACCATGTACCTTAACATGTGTTAACTATGTCCTTGCGCTAAACAGCGAGCGGCAGCCCTACAAATACGAAAAAGGCCCGACGCGGGAGCGTCGGGCCTTGGAAAGGTTTCGCGTAGTGAAACGGCGACTACGGACTAGATGCCGTAGCGAGCGTTTTCGCCGAGCTGCTCTTCGATGCGGAGGAGCTGGTTGTACTTGGCGATACGGTCGGAGCGGCTGAGCGAACCTGTCTTGATCTGGCCGGAGTTTGTGGCAACGGCGAGGTCGGCGATGGTCGCGTCTTCCGTTTCACCGGAACGGTGGGAAGTAACGGAAGTGTAGCCGGCGCGGTGAGCCATCTCGATGGCGTCGAGGGTCTCGGTGAGGGTACCGATTTGGTTGACCTTGATGAGGATGGAGTTGCCGGCGCCGAGCTTGATGCCCTTGGAGAGATAGTCGACGTTGGTTACGAAAAGGTCGTCACCCACGAGCTGTACGGAGTCGCCGATGAGCTTGGTTACGGCTACCCAGCCATCCCAGTCGTTTTCGTCCATGCCGTCTTCGATGGAGTCGATCGGGTACTTGTCGCAGAGTTCCTTGAGGTATGCTGCTTGCTCGTCGGAGTTGCGTTTGGCAGCTCCTTCGCCTTCGAACTTGGTGTAGTCGTAGAGGCCGTCCTTGAAGAACTCGGAAGAAGCGCAGTCGAGGGCGATGGATACGTCGCCGCCGTCTTCCTTGCGACCTGGCTTGTAGCCGGCGTCCTTGATGGCTTGGAGGATGGAGTCGAGGGCGTCTTCGGTGCCGTCGAGGGTAGGGGCGAAACCGCCTTCGTCACCCACTGCCGTGGATAGCCCGCGCTTCTTGAAGATTGCCTTGAGGGCGTGGAAAACTTCAGCGCCCATGCGGAGGCCTTCCTTGAAGGAAGGAGCGCCCACGGGACGGATCATGAATTCCTGGAAGGCGATAGGAGCGTCGGAGTGGGAACCGCCGTTGATGATGTTCATCATCGGAACGGGCAGGGTCTTGGCGTTTGGTCCGCCGATGTACTGGTAAAGTTCGAGTCCGGAAGCTTGAGCAGCGGCCTTGGCGACTGCGAGGGACACGCCGAGGATGGCGTTGGCTCCGAGCTTGCTCTTAGTCTTGGTGCCGTCGAGCTCGAGCATGGCCTTGTCGATGGCGACCTGGTCGCAAGCGTCCATGCCTTCGATTTCTGGAAGGATGAGCTCGTGGATGTTGTCAACGGCCTTGCTGACGCCCTTGCCGAGGTAGCGACCCTTGTCTCCGTCGCGGAGCTCGAGTGCTTCGTGCTCGCCGGTGCTGGCTCCCGATGGTACGGCTGCGCGGCCGATGATTCCAGAAGCGAGTATTACGTCGACTTCGACTGTTGGGTTGCCGCGTGAGTCGAGGATCTCGCGTGCGTTGATGTCTATGATATCAGTCGTCATTTTCTTTTGTGATATTTAACGATTTTCCGCGGGTAGGTCCCGACGAAGGGCTGGAACTTATGACCGGGCTTCGGGGAAATGCAAGGCTGGGGAACGCAACAATCGCGTGTGTCGGAGATTTTGCATTTTCGGGGTTTGAAAGCGGGCTTTGGGGGAGCTAGTTCGATAAGCCATGAAGATTGCAATCATTAGTGGAACCAGCATTGAACGGGCGGATACCTTTGCGGGCTGGCGAGAGCATCGGCTGGAGACGTTGCATGGGGAGATACTCGTAAAGGAGCAGGGCAATCTGGTGGCTATGAACCGCCACGGCTTCGAGCATGCCCTGCCGCCGCACGCGATCAACTATCGGGCCAACGTCGAGGCTCTTTGCCAGTTGGGGGTGACGTCTGTGGTTACGCTGAGCTCGGTGGGCTCGGTGCGGGAGGAGATTCCGCCGGGAAGTCTCGTTTCGTGCGAGGACTACATGAGTTTCGCGCCGAAGACCTTTGTTGACGACCGGATGAGCGCTTTCGCTCCAGTCATCGGCAATCCTCATCTGGATGGGATTGCCGCCTGCACGGAATTGCCGATTGTTAGGGGCAAGGTCTACATGCAGACGCGGGGGCCTCGCTTCGAGACAAGAGCGGAGGTGCGGGCGATCCAAGTGCTGGGAGGCGATGTGGTAGGTATGACGTTCGCCAACGAGGCGGACCTGATTTTGGAGCGTGGACTGGAGCTGACGCCCTTTTGCATGGTCGACAACTTTGCCCACGGCGTCAGGTCCAGCGAACTCTCGATGGAGGCGTTCCAGGCCCTGGTTGCGAAAAACCAGGACACGATCAACCAATTCCTTGCGGACGTGGTGGACTATTTGAGCGATTGCTCTTAGGGTCTTCTTCCCTTGACTTCGAAGGATGGATGAGAGCGCTGGAGCCAAGGCTTGCGTGTTGGTCATGGTTGCGGAATTCCCCTCAGTCTTCGGTAAATTTGGGCTTTCGATTGTCGATAAAGAGGAGGTTCGAACCACTTTAGCTAAACTGTTACTTCCTAAGATCTTATGATGAGCGAATTTCTTCCTGCCAACGCCCTTAGCGAGTCTCGCACGACCCTTAGTCGCTTGCGCGACGCCATGCTCGTCCGGATCAAGGGAAAGGAAGACGTTATCGATCAAGCGCTTATTTGCTTAGCGGCCGGTGGGCACGTTTTGATCGAGGACTTGCCAGGGGTGGGTAAAACGACTTTGGCCTATTGCTTGGCGAAGGCCATGGATACCGAGTTCAAGCGCATCCAGTTCACCAGCGACATGTTGCCGACGGACGTGACGGGCGTCTCGATCTACGACGAGCGCGATCGCGAGTTCCACTTCAAGCCGGGACCCATCTTTTCCAATATCGTCTTGGCGGACGAAATCAACCGCGCCACGCCCAAGACACAGTCAAGCCTTTTGGAGGTGATGGACCACGGGAAGGTAACGGTTGACGGCAGCACCTACGAAGTGGGCAACCCCTTCATGGTGATCGCCACGCAAAATCCGGTCGACTACGAGGGCACATTTCCGCTGCCCGAGAGCCAGATGGACCGCTTTCTGATGCGTTTGCAGATGGGCTATCCCGACCCGGCGAGCGAGCTGCAGATCTTGGCCGACGGCAATCCCAGTTACGACGAGATGGTGGTGGAAGACGCGGTGGAACCGGCGGCGATCGAAGTCATGCAGGCCACCGTGAAGAAGGTATTTATCGAGCACTCCATCTTGGAGTACATGCTCAAGCTCATCACCGCGACCCGTACGGAAAGCGAATTCAAGGCCGGCATCAGCGTCCGCGGGGGGATCGCCCTCAAGGTGGCGTCGCAGGCCCGGGCGCTCTACCTCGGTCGCGATTTTGTGATTCCGGAGGACGTTTTGCAGGTGGCTCAATCCGTGATGGGGCATCGCCTCAACCTGCGCCGTCCTTCTTCGGACGCCTTGGAGGAGCGACGCATGGTGGAAGGAATCCTGGCACGTTTGCTCAACGCGATTCCGCAACCCAAGTAAGGAAGCGAGCCGATGGCAGCTCCGGTAGCAGAAGAGCGATTTGACTGGAAGGGCCCAGCGGTGGCGAACCGTCGGGGATCCCTGCTGCGAAAGTTGATCGAGCAAGTGGTCCCGCCCAAAGGGCACAAGGTGATTCCGACAGGTTCGGGCATGCTGCTCATCTTCATCGGCCTGACGATCGGCTTGGCGGCCTACAACACGGTTAACAACATCTTGTTTGCTGCCTTGGCCTTGTTGATCGCTGCCCTTATCATGAGCGGGGTGGTGTGCTGGGGAAATTTGCTTTGCGCGCGCTGGAGGCTGGAGACGAGTTCCACCTTTCGCGTTGGAGAAGAAGGGCAGGCCAAAGTCGTTTTAGAGAATGCGCGGCAGCGATTCCCCTTGTTTTGCGTTTCCTTCGGGCTGACCACGGAAGCGACCGACGAGAAGCGTCGCCTGTACATGAAGCAACGCTTGGATCCCGGAGAGGAGACGACGCTGGTCTGGCGTTTCAAGCCCGTTCGCCGCATGAAAACCAAGATCGTGATTGAGAACGCGGTTTCCAGTTTTCCCTTTGGCTTTCTCTCCAAGTTCCTTCCCGGTGAGTGCGAATCAGAAATCAGGGTATGGCCCAGGCGCATCTCTTACACGCGCTATCGAAACCCGGAGGTTTCGGGATTGCTGCAAGGAAAAAGCAGCAAGAAACAGGGCATTTCAGGAGAGTTGATTGGTTTGCGGCACTATGAAAAGGGCGATGCCCAGCGTTCCATCCATTGGAAGGTATCCGCGAAACAAGGACGGTTGATCGTGAAGCAGAACGCGACCGAAACGCAGTCGCTTCTGGATATTGTGGTGGATCCTGCTTCCTTTCTGTGGAAGGACGAGGAGTCCTTCGAAAAGATGTGTTCCTTTGCCTCGAGTTTAGCGGAAGACCTGTTCCTTGAGGGAAAGCTGGACTCATGCCTCATCGTAGGGGGACCCAGCCTTCGGATTCAACGAGTTGCGGACCTGGAAGGTTTTTTCGACGCCTTGTCGGAGCTGCAGCCAGGAGAGTTAGAGCATGGATACAAGGAGAGCGGAGGAATCAACCGAATCTGCTTCCAGCCAATAAAAGGCGGAAGCGTTGGTGCGTACGTGAATGAAATCCAAATCGGACAGGCATAGTCTAGAGGATCTTCTCGCTCTGAAATGGATGCTCGGCGCCTTGATGGGGCTGGTGTGTATCACGACGTTGTTCAACATAAGCGGCCACAACAAGATCCCTGCCATCATCGCCAGTTCGGTAGTGGCTCTGGCGCTGATCAAGCCCTCATGGATCGCCCGCGTGCCGCAAATCGTTTGGAAGGGATATGCTATAGCAATCGTGCCGCTCGTCTTGATCGACGTGCTTGCCAAAGATACGATCCCCGCTTTGCTTGACCTGAATACATGGCTGATTCTGTTTCGCTGCTTGAATCACAACAAGCGCCGCGAGGAAATGCAGCTAGCGCTCCTGTGCCTGTTCTTGATCATCATGACAGGTATCTTGACGGCGACGCTTGTATTTGGGTTGCAACTACTACTATTTTCTGCCTTAGCTATCTTCTACTTGTTGATCAATACCTCGATCGAGACGAAGGCGGAAGGCGACTACGAAATGCTGGAAGGCATGCGCAAAACGCATGAGATGAATTTTCTGCGAGCTTTGGGCTCCGTTCTCTCTACCCGGTTCTTGTTTCTTGGAACATCGATGTTTGCGTCGATGCTTTTTGTCGCAGCCATCGTTTTTATCGCAATTCCGCGAATCGACATCGAAGACAAGGTTAGCCTCTTCAAGATGAAGTCGAAGGAGTCCTTGTCTGGTTTCAGCGATAGCATCCAGTTGGGAGAGGTGACGGATATCAAGAACGACGACAGCGTAGCCTTGCGAGTGGATGTTCCAGCGGATGCCTCGGTGCCTTTGACTCCCTATTGGAGAATGTTGGCGTTGGATGAATACAAGAGCGGATCTTTCAAGCTTTCCGAAAGCTTAAGCGCCCTGCAGAAGAGTCCGCTCGCATCGCCTTACCATTCCGTCCGCTATTGGCCAGACCGGCGCATTGCCCAGACTCCTTCCACGCAAGACCGCGATCGTTGGACCTTCTTTCTAGAACCGGAGGTAAGTCGTTATCTTCCTATATTGGGAACGTTCAAACACATGACGGTAGCGAGCCTCACGGACATTGCGATCGATCCTCACATGCACTCGGTGGCCTTGAAGGAAACGAATTCCAAGATGGTTTCCTACCAGCTGGAAGCGGTCGATTTCTCTGGGTCTGTTCCGGATGTTCCAGCGAATTCGTATCCAAAGTTCCTGACAGATTCCTTTGTGGACGAACCTCAGCGGAGCCGGATCAAGTATCCGGAAACCTTGCTTTCTCTGCCTGAGGAACAGCCGGCGACTGCAATATTCAGGGCGGCGGCGAATGAAATTCTGGGAGGGGAGCGTCTACCTCCTCTGGATTTTGCTCGTAGGGCGGTCGGTTACCTTTGGAAGCAGCATAGCTATTCTATGTCGGTCACGCTCCCTCAGGTGCAGGAGATGGAGGACCCAGTTGCGCGTTGGTTTAGTTCGGACCTGCCGGGGCATTGCGAGTTCTTCGCGTCCTCTTTCGTTTTGACCGCCCGAGCGGCGGGCTATCCCGCTCGCGTGGTAGTGGGATTCAAAGGTGGTACATGGAATCCTTACGAAAAGTACTTTATGGTAAGAAACGCCGATGCTCACGCTTGGGCTGAGATTTACGATGGAGTTGGACGGTGGATACGGGTTGACCCAACTCCTGGTTCGGAGACTCCGGCCATCAACCCGATGACGGAACTCGTAAGCCAACGCTATGGCGAGGCGGATTCCTCGGCCTTCCTGGACAGCCTGCGCCTGCTCTGGTATCGCCGGATCGTCAATTTCGACGAAGCGGCTCAGAAGGAAGCGGCGATTCAGTTGAAGGACTTTTTCCTCGCTTATGTTTCTGTGGCGGAGCGTTGGGCCAAAAATACGGGTGACTACATGTACTTTTGGGTGACTTCGCCTTGGGGATTCTGGCGAATCCTATATATGGTCTTCCTAGGCATCATCCTGGCGGCTGCCTTCATGATTCAGCGCAACATGACGCTTAACGTCAGGGAGTTGGTGTTGGCTCCGTTTAGGCGAGGAGATCCGATTCGCCGCAAGGCAAGCAAGTTGCTCGTTCGTATTTCGGAGCGGGACTATCGGGACACTGAACGATTCTCTAGAGTGATTGCCGATTTGCAGCGCCTGCGCTTTGGGGCGAAGGAAAGTTGGCCAAACGCCCGCCTTGTATTCAGGGAAGCGCGACGCTTGCGGTAGGAGGAGGCGTGAGGGCGTCGGGGTGCTTCTCAACGTATGCCTTGAGCATCGCGTGAGCGATGGGAGCGGCGTGGACGCCACCGAAGAAGTCCACATTTAGCTCTTGTCCTTCGATGATGACGGCGAGCGAAACCTGTGGGTTTTCGACCGGGGCAAAGGCCACGATCCAGGCGAGTTCGATCTTGCCTCCGTCCTTGGCGACCTCTGCGGTGCCTGTTTTGGCGGCGATGGAGAGGCCGTCTACGCGGATTCGCTTGCTGCTTCCCATTTGGGCGGAGGCGATCATCCCGTCCACCAAGATCTGGTGTTGTTCCGCAGTGAGCCCAGTCGGCTTAGGCGGTGGGCGCTGAGCAACCTGTTGGGGGCTGAGCCGCAAAATGCTGGGTTTGGTTACGATCTCGTTGCGACCAACGCTGGCGGCGAAGACTGCCATTTGCAGAGGGGTGACGCGAGTGAAGCCTTGTCCGATGGCAAGGTTGGTGTCGTCGCCGGCGTACCAACCTTGGCCGGTGATTTTTCGTTTGTACTCTTTCGTGCCGACTCGCATCGAGCTCGTTTCGTGAGGCAAGTCGATGCCGGTGCGATTGGAAAGTCCCCAATAAGTGGCTTCGTTGCTGATGATATCGACGCCCGTGTCGAGTCCGGTGAGGTAGAAGTAGACGTTGCAACTGTCACGCACTGCCTCCCAAAGGATTTCCTCTTGGTGTCCAGAGCGTTTCCAGCAGCGTTGCACAGCTCCGCTTGAGAAGCGATAATAGCCAGGGCAATAGTGTTCGGTTTCTGCGGTTATGATGTTCGCCTTCAGTGCTGCTGCGGAAGTGAGTAGCTTGAATGGCGAGCCCGGAGGGTAGACGCCTTGGATGGCACGGTTCTGCAGGCCGCTGTTTTCCTTCATCTTCTCATAAGTTGCGGTGCTGATGAAGGGGGTGGTGTCGTTGAGGTCGTAGTCGGGTTTGCTGACCATGGCCAAGACTTCTAGCGTATTGGCGTCGAGCATCACCGCGGCTCCGATGTTTTCTTTCTCTTCGTTGTCGCTCGAATCGGTGTATTTGAAGGCCTCCTCGGCAGCGTTTTGGATGTCGATGTCCAAGGAAAGTTGGATGTCGTTGCCTTTGGTCGGGTAGCGACGCTCTTGGCTCTCCACCTGGAAGCCGTAGGGGTCGACCACCCAAATCTCCATGCCCATTTCGCCTTGCAAGACGTCGTCAAATTGCTTTTCCACGCCGGAACGTCCGAAAGTTCCTTTTTCCGCAAAGGTGGTCAGGTCCTCGCCGGGAAGGCCTTCGTCAGGCGTCAGGACGGTAGAGGAAACATATCCAAGCGTATGGGACGCAGTCGATTCGTACGGATAGTTTCGTTGGTTGGAAACGTAGACTTGGACAGGTGACTGGACGGGGAGAGATTCCAGAAGGACCGCGAACTCTTCGCGGGTTAGGTCGTCTATGATGGGAAAGGGAAGCAGCGGGTTGTAGTTGAGGTGGGTTGATACTTTTTCGACGTTTACCTTGTCGTCGCGTCCCAGCATGCGGTTTACGTCGTCCAGATAGGTCTGGATTACGTTGGCTCGAGCCTGCTTTTGCAGTCGGCCTGTTTTGTAGTCTTCGTGGCGTTCTCGATAGTCGCGCACGAGGATACGGTACTCGTTGCGGAAGGCTTTGCGCACGCCTGCGTCCGAGAGATAGACGACAGCGGAGAACTTCGGCTTGTTTCCGACCAACAGTCGACCCTCTCGATCGTAGATGTTGCCACGGGGAGCGGGGGTGACGATGCGGCGGTGGTTTTGCACTTTCACCCGCTCCGAGAATTCATCGGTCTCTATGAGCTGGCGATAGCCCACTCCGACAAGCAGCGTGGCGATCATAAGGCCGAGCAGGGCGTAGAAGAGCAGCAGGCGCCCCTGGTACTTCATCTTTTCCTCTGCTTTCATCGCGCTTCGCGTTGCTCCTCTGCTAGGTTGATTCCGAAAATGGATAGGACTCCGATTTGCGTATCGAAGAAAATCCGGTTGAGGGCTAGAATGACAAGCGTGCTGGCCAAAAGGTTCAGGGCGAGTGGTCCAAAATGAATCGCTTCGCCGCCAAGGTAGCGAATGGCTCCGAAAGTATAGGCTCCGAAGGACGCGAGATTGAGCAGAACGGACGTTGCCAAGGCCGATGCAGTGATCTCGCGGCGAACCCTCGAACGCAGTACGTGAGCGATCGTGAATAGGGTGATACTGGCAATAAAGGTGAAGCCGAAGGGCAGCGGCAGCTTGCTGTCGATCGTAAGGGTAACCGGAGCTATGGAAAGCAGGCCCTGCTTGTAGTTGAGTTCCAGCGCGCTGAAGGAGATTAGCATTCCCAAGGCAAAAACCTGGATACCGGATGATGAAAGGTAGTGATTCGCCTGGGACAGGAAAAACAGGGTGATGTAATGCCCTAGCGCAACCAGCAACCATCGGTTGTTCGAGAAGCTGATCATTGCTCTGGCGGGATTTGTATCATGACGGCGACTTCGGTGAGCGAGGCGAGCCGTTCGTCGAGCACGACCTCGCCGTCGTAGAACATTCCGCCGGCGCCTTGCTTGAGACGTCGAATTTCTCCGACCCGAATGCCGGCGGGATAGACGCCTCCCATTCCTGAAGTCACGAGGGTGGGAAGGTTTTCTGTATCCGCAATTTGGATGTCGACGGGAATGAACTCAGCAATACCGACGGGAGTGGCGAAGGTTTCGGCACCGCCACCTCGGTAGCTAAGAGGGCGATTGTCACCTTCGATGACGACGGCGAGCCGCAAGTGGTTGTTGCTGATGATGTCGACGGTCGAGGTGTAGGCGTGCACCTCGCTCACGCGGCCTACCACGCCACCGACGAAGACCACTGGAGCTCCGACGGGAATTCCGTAGTCTCGGCCTTTGCGAATGATGATGCGTTGCCACCAGGCATTGAAGTCACGCTCCACCACCCGAGCGATCTCGTACTGGTAATCAGGACGGGAAGGGAGTTGCAGCAGGTCTTCGAGGCGAGCGATCTCGTCCTTCAAGGTATTGTTTTCAAGCGCCGTCAGTTCGTAGGCGGCGTTGAGGCGCGCGAGACCTTGGCCGGCTTCGTAGAGCTCGTTCTTGGATTTCGTGCGAGCAGCCCAAAAGTCCTGCAGGTCGCGCACGTAGGAGCTGGTTAAGGAGACGGGGGCCTGAAACTCGTAGAAGCTCGTCTTTGCGAAAGACTTGAAGACGACGGGAAGCGTCAACCAAGCCATGGTTGCGACTCCAAGGACGATGAGGGGCTTGAATTGACCGAGTCGCTTTCTGTACAAGGCTCAATCCTTAGCTTTCGGGGAACCGAGTTATGGGATGGGTCGCTGCTGCCCTAGTCCTTGGCATTGCTGGTGACGTAAGGGAGCAAGTCGTTGAGTTCCGCGAGGACGGCGCCGGTTCCGTTGGCCACCGCGGAGAGCGGATCGTCGGCTATGGTGACGGGAAGGCCGGTACGATCGCAGAGCAAGCGGTCGATTCCGCGTAGCAAGGCGCCACCACCGGCGAGCACGAAACCGCGATCGACCAAGTCGGCGGAAAGCTCTGGAGGGCAGCGTTCCAGAGCGCTACGGACGGCCTCGACGATGGCGCTGACGGTGTCGGCCAAGGCTTCCCGGATTTCCTGGGAGGAAATCATGATGGTCTTAGGCAGACCTGCTACGGAGTCGCGGCCCTTGACCTCGATGGTCATTTCCTCGTCGAGAGTATTTGCGGAGCCGATACGTAGCTTGATCTCTTCACCGGTACGCTCACCGATGAGGAGGTTGTAGGCTCGCTTCATGTAGTTGATGATAGCGGCATCCAGCTCGTCGCCCCCGACGCGGATGCTCTTGGCGTAGACAACGCCGGCAAGGGAGATGATGGCGACTTCGGTGGTACCGCCGCCAATGTCCACGATCATGTTGGCGGCCGGCTCTTCGACGGGCAGGCCGACGCCGATGGCGGCAGCCATCGGTTCTTCGAGCAGCATCACTTCCCGAGCGCCAGCGTGGGTGGCGGATTCTTTCACGGCCCGCTTTTCCACTTCGGTGATACCCGATGGGATCGCGATGACGACGCGCGGGGGAATGATCTTAGCAGTCTGCACTTTCTTGATGAAGTAGCGCAGCATGGCTTCCGTGATATCGAAGTCGGCGATCACGCCGTCCTTCATGGGGCGGATGGCGGTTATGTTGCCCGGAGTACGGCCCAACATCTTTTTCGCTTCGTTACCAACGGCCAACACGCGACGGGTGGCGCTGTGGATCGCGACCACGCTCGGCTCCCGGAGAACGATACCTTTGTCTTTGGAGTAGACCAGGGTGTTCGCCGTTCCTAAGTCGATGCCGATGTCGTTGGAGAAGAGACCGAGAAGATTACGCCACATGGATAGCTAAGATGCTCAATAAAAGGACCTTTCGAAGCAAGTGTTTAAACGCGGCCCTAGGCAAATGCATTTTTGTCAGTTAAACCTTTTATTTGAGAGTGGATGGGGAGGACCTTGTAGAAGGTCAAGAGATCCAAGGGAGTAGGGAAAACTTGTTTTGCGGATCAAAAAAAAGCCAGTCGGCCCGAGGTCGACTGGCTTGAAAGCGTAGTTAAGATACGGAGACGATTTGGCGGCTCTACTTTTCGGCGGAAGATTTCTCCTTCTCGACGGTAGGCTTGGGAGCGCTCGACTTAGGCTCCTCTTCGATCGCGTTGCGAACCTCTTCCTCGATGTTGCTGGTGGCCTTCTTGAATTCCTTGATGGACTTGCCCACCCCGCGGGCGAGTTCGGGGAGCTTTTTTGCTCCGAAGAGCAGGATGAAGATCACGATGACGATCGTGATTTCGGGCCATCCCATGTTCATGAATCCGAGGACTGCGTTACTTGCTTGCATCTAGATGTGGTTGAATCGTTAGCGCTCGTCGGTGTAAAGCCAATTTCCGAGGCGAGCTGGTGGGGAAGCTGGCTACTTCTTTTCTTCCTTGCCGCCCTCTTCGGCTCCGGAAAGGAAGGTATTGGGGCCGTCGAACTGCTCGTTTTCGAAGAAGCCGTGCAGTTGGCGGATACGGGTTGGGTGGCGCATCTTGCGGAGGGCCTTGGCCTCGATCTGTCGAATACGCTCGCGAGTGACCTTGAACTGTTTTCCGACTTCTTCGAGGGTGCGGCTGTAGCCGTCGACCAGCCCGAAGCGCAGCGAAAGCACGCGGCGTTCGCGCTCGGTGAGCGAGTCAAGAACGTCGATGATCTTCTCGCGCAGCAGGCTGAAAGCGGTTTGATCGTAGGGGTTTTCCGCGGACTTATCCTCGATGAAGTCACCGAAGTTGGTGTCGTCGCCGTCGCCGACTGGGCTTTGCAAGCTGATGGGTTGCTGGGCCATCTTCATGATGGTCTGCACGCGTTCGACAGGCAGGGCCATTTCTTCCGCTACCTCTTCAGGAGTGGGCTCGTGGCCGTACTCTTGGAGGAGCTGCTTTTGCACCTGCATCACCTTGTTCAAGGTTTCGATCATGTGGACCGGGATGCGGATGGTGCGGGCTTGGTCCGCGATGGAGCGGGTGATCGCTTGGCGGATCCACCAAGTCGCGTAGGTGGAGAACTTGTAGCCGCGGCGGTACTCGAACTTTTCCACCGCCTTCATCAGGCCCATGTTTCCTTCTTGGATTAGGTCGAGGAAGGAGAGGCCGCGGTTGGTGTATTTCTTGGCGATCGAGATCACAAGGCGCAGGTTGGCTTCGACCATCTCGGTCTTGGCCTTGTGGGCTGCCTTGAGGTGCTTGCGCACGTTGGCGATGAGGTCGACCAGCTTGTCCGGCTCGAGGCGGTAGGTGTTGTGGTAGGCCTCTAGCTCCTCGAGCAAGGGCTCGGTCTTGATGAGGGTATCCGCGGTCGTCTTCGGCTTCTTGGCTCGTTCGAGCTTGCGGTAGATCGCGTTGATGCGGCTGAGGTCCTTGCTGATGGTTTCGTCGATGTACTCTTCGAAAACCTTTAGCTTAAAGAAAAACTTCGGGAAGAAGGCCCGCAAGGTGTTCTCCTGCTTGCGGAAGCGGGAGCGGATTTTCTTCTTTTGCTCGGGATCGCTTTCTTCCTGGAGCTCTTCCCAGCTCGCCATCATGCGGCTGTAGGTCTTCTGGCTCTTTTCGACGTGGACGGGGAGGTCGTTGAAGAAGGTTTCGCGGTTCTCGATCTTTTTGTCGATAACGATGCGGTCGAAGCGTTCCTCGCGATTGAGCAGCTTTTCCGCGAGGTCGATGGTGAACTCGGCCATCATGGCGACGGAAAAGAGTTCTTCCTGCGCCTTTTGCTCGGCGTTTTCGATACGCTTGGAAATTTCGACTTCCTGTTCGCGTGTCAGCAGCGGAACCTGGCCCATCTGCTTGAGGTACATGCGAACGGGGTCGTCCAGGATATCGTGCTGGCTGGTCTTGGTCTGTTCTTCTTCGGCCTCCTCTTGCTTGGCCTTGAAGTTGTCCACCTCCTCCGGATCGAGAATGTCGATCTCTAGGTTTTGCAGGATGGAGATTACGTTGTCGATGTCGTCCTGACTATCGACCCCCTCGGGGAGAGCTTCGTTGATGTCGCCGTGCGTGAGGTAGCCCTGTTCCTTGGACTGGCGGATCAGGTAGCGGATGCGCTCGTTGACCTGATGCTTGCTAAGGCTAGGCTTCTTCTCTTCTTCGCTTTTCTTCTTGCGTGGCATGTTCTGAGTCTGGTGCTGTCTTATGAAAATAAAGAACCAATCTGAGGCGGTTTATGCTTCAGTTGGTTTAATGCAAATAGTTCTCCGAGGAGGGCACTCGCGGCGGGGTGGTCATTGGTTGCCTCTTTTCTTCCGATTTCAAGTCTTATTTCCTTGCTCTTTCTTTCTACGAACTTGGTGGCCAGTTGCTTGAGGGCTGCGTTTGCGAATCGCTCTGGGTTTTCTTGCGGTTTGGCTTCGAAGTAGATGGAGGAGGCGAGGGTCTTCTGATCGGCGCTTTCCAAGTGTTCGTTAAGGGAATTAGGGCCATCCCACATGTCGTTGAGGAATTCGTTCAGCACGAAATCGAGTAGTTTCCCTTCCGGTAATGTGCGATCAATCCACTCGGGGTCAACTACGTGGGCGACTTGGCTGCCGATCTCAGGCTCAAGCATGCAAAGGGCTAGCAAGTCTTGCTCCACGGAAGAGACAGCTCTGCGACGCTTTGGTTCGCCTTGGACCGGGATTTGTTGGACGGGAGCGGGGATGGGCGTGGGAGCGGGAGCAGGAGGAGGGCTGGCCTGAGGCGTTTGTTGGCCGGCAAATCTTTGGAAATCGTTTATGGTGGCGTCCTCGTCGAGCTCGAAGGCTGCTGCGGCTTGTTTCACGAACTCGATCTGGGTCGCTTGGGAATCCGCCCTCTGTATTATAGAGAAGACTTCGCGAATGGCTTTGGCCTTGCCTTGCGGGGTGAGGCGTTCGCCGGGGGGCATGTGGGCCTTGCAAGCGAATTGGATGGGTTCCAACTCGCGCTGGAGCAGGGTGTCGAGCGCTTCGTGCCCGCCCTCCAGAAATATGTCGTCCGGATCTTCCTTGTCGGTGAGGGGGATGAAGGCGGCTTCGACTCCTTGGGCGAGGGCGAGGGGAAGCATACGCAGGGCGGCCTTTTGGCCTGCGGAATCGCCGTCGAGCAAAACGATGAGGCGAGATTCGTAGCGCTTGAGCAGGCGAAGCTGCGATTCGGTGATCCCGGTTCCCTGCGGAGCCACGGCGGTAGTGATGCCGACGGACCAGCAGCGGATGGCGTCGAGCTGCCCCTCCACCATGACGAAGGGAGTTTCCGGCTTCACCTCCATGCGGGCGCGATCGAGGTTGAAGAGCAGGTTTCCCTTGTGGAAAATAGGGGTTTCCGGGGAGTTGATGTACTTAGCCTCGTGGCTGGGGTCGTCCTTGGGCGTGATTTCCAGCTGGCGAGCGGTGAAGGCGGTGACGCGGCCTTGGTGGTCGCGAATAGGGATCATCAGGCGACCGCGAAAACGGTAGCCCATGCGGTGCGGGTCTATGCCACGCTTAGCGTAGAAGAGGCCGCAGGCTTCCATGGCTTCCTTGGAGAATCCCTTTTTCACCGCGAGTTCGCCAAGCTTGACGCCATTGATGGGGGCAAAGCCGATTTTGAATTCCTCCGCTGTTTCCAGGGAGAACTTGCGGCCATCTGTCCAGTACTTGCGAATCCATTCGCCAGCTTTGTCGGTTGCTAGAAACTGTTCGCGGAAAAAGTCGGCGGCGAGTTCGTGCAGTTCGAAGAGCTCTTGGCGCAGGCTGCGTTCTTCGCGGGCGCGGCTGTTTCCCTGCTCGTATTCCAGCTCGAAGTTGAAGCGCTTGGCTAAGGTTTCGACAGCTTCGGTAAAGGTCAGCCGCTCGGTTTCCATGACGAACGAGATGGCGTCGCCAGAATTGCCGGAGCTGAAGCATTTGTAGAAGCCCTTATCCGGGGAAACGTAGAAAGAAGGGGTCTTCTCGTTGTTGAAGGGGCTCAGGCCTTTGTAGTCGGCGCCGGCCTTTTTCAAGGTCACCTCGCGCGAAACGACGTCGTATATGTTGATACGGTCTTTGAGATCGCGAATGCTGCTGGGTTTGATTGCTGGCATGAGGGCCCGACGAAGTAGCGCGCAGAATCCGTATCAATTGCCGTTTTGCAAGTACTGTTTCGCTTCTTCGTAACCGGGCGTCCCTCGCTGGGCGATCGCCATGAAATCGCGGTAGGCCGCCGCAATGATCGAGCGGGGCGCGTTCGCTTTGCGCAGGGTATTCGCTAGGGTCAGGGCGATGGCGGGGCTCTGGGGAAACAGCAGGCGCAGGGCTTTGATCTCCTCCAGGACGCGAGTGGTGTTCTGCGTGTTGGCGATGGTTAGCAGGTATTGATGGGCGATGACCTCGGAGCGGGGGGCGCGGCTGCGAGCCTGCAGTATGGTGTTCTCTGCATCATACCAATTTCCCTGTGCGTAGTAGGCCTGCGACAATCGATACCATACTTGCGGATCGTTGTCGTTGTTGCCCAACAGTTCCCAGAAAAGGGCGATGGCCTCGTCGTAGTTGCCTGCTTCGTAGGCGGCGATTCCCTCTTCGTAGGGAGAGAGCTCGAGGCTGCCTTCGGCTTCGGATGCTTCGTCGCGAGGCGCGTCCGTCGTCGCGCCAAGAGCGGGCTCTTCTTCGTCGAAGAGAGCGAGGGGAGCGCGTTCGACAGTGGCGCTTGCAGCGGCAGAGTCCTCCTGCGGGGCCGTTTGCTCGACCTGCGCGGCGGGTTTCTTGCTTGCGACATTGCTGGCGAGGGCCTCGGCTTGGCGCTTCGCCTCGGCTTCTTCTTCGGCGAGGCGTTGGGCTTCCAGTTCCTCGCGTTCTTTTTCCAGCTCGGCAGCTGCCGCTGCAATCTCGCGGCGAGCCCGGTCCCAACTATCGAGAACTGTCTTTGATTCTTGGATACGCGGGTCGCTGAAGTCGGAACCGTAGCGCTGCCCGTACTTCGTGAGCCACACGGTGGCTTGTTGGAATTGCTTGAGGGACGTTTCCAGTTTGATGAGCTCCGCGAGGGCGTCTTTGGAGGCGCCGTCGTCCGCGTAGGCGGCAGCTTGGCTGAACCAGGAGCGCGCTTGGGCCGTATTGCGGCTGGCGAGGTACAGTTGGCCGAGCTTGAGAGCGGGTTGGGACGAGGGGGTGATCTCGTTCCACTTGCTGGCCGCTTTGATCGCGTCGGTCAGTTTGCCGAGCTTTTCGTTTTCCAGAGCGACGGTTTTCCAGGCGAGGAAGTCGCCGGCGTGGTTTTTCAGGTAGGCTTCGAAGGCGGTGATGGCGGCTTGGCTTTGGCCGAGCGTGGCTCGGATTTCGCCGATCTTGACCCAGAGTTGGTCCGCGTCGGGGTCGAGCTTGACGGCTTCTTCCAACAAGGCGGCGGCTTCTTCCAGGTTGCCAGAGTTTTGCAAGGCCCGGGCAAGGGCGATGCGCAGTTCGTTGGAGTCGGGAAAGGTGTCGAGTCCGTCGGCGAGGATTTCGATGGCGAGGTCAGACCGGTCTGCAAAGAGGGCTTCGTTGGCTTTCGCCTGGACCGATTGGATCTTTTCCTCGCGACTGGCGCAGCCGCTGATGACCGCAGCGAATACTGCGATTGATAGAAGTGTCAGCGCTCGCTGGAGCGACTTTTGCATGGTGGACATTGAAGATGAAAAGCGGTCAGGTCTACGGCAGCATTAAGTGATTACCGTAAGGATCAACGAAGGTTGTAGTGAGGCGGGCCGATTTTTGACAACTTTTATTTGCCCGTGGTGTCAGGGTTCTGCGAGTTCCGAATTGATCCTGTTCGGAATCAATCGCAGTCTCCCTCCGTTTCACCTAAAGTGATTTGCCTCAAGTGACTAAGACCTTCCCCATTTTCTTTTCAATCAAGCTCCGCCGGTACCTTCGATTCGAGTCGCTTTTTGGCCTCGTCGTCTTGTTGGTCGGCACTGTGGAATCCCTGCGCGGACAAGATCAACTCGACTTGTTTGCGGACGTGCCGCCCCCGCCCTCGAATCGAATTTTCGAGTACGAATTGAAGGAATTCGACCTGGCTCACTACACCGTAGCGGTGGAGGACATGATCAACCTTTTCGAGCAAGCGAATGACAAGAAGCTGGAAAAGGGGGCGAAGGGACGAGTGGGGCTTAAGGTCTACAGCGATTCGGGGCCAGGCTTGAGCACGCCGGAACCTCTGGTCGAAGCGGTGGTGCGGGCGCTCGAAAAACGCGGTTTCGCCCGCAACGAGATCTTCATTATCGGCATGAGCGCCATCAAGCTGCGCGACTCCGGTTTCTTGCCGCCGCTGAGCAAGCGGGCCTACGATTTCCATCAGGTCTTCGTGCGCTCGCTCGACTCGGGCCAATACTACCATGAAAAGTGGTTCTACGACAGTCCTCTGCCAGCGAAGTCGGCCAAGTACTGGATCAACGTGGCCCAAGAAAACCCGTTTCCGGCTAAGGACGAGGACGAGCTGGCTCGCAAGAGCTACTTGCCGGTGCCATTGCTTCACGAGGTCGACTTTTGGATTAACTTGCCTTGCTACTCGGACCATCCGGTTCTGGGCGTCAATGGCGCTCTCATGAACGCGACCTTGTGGAACGCCAGCAACACGACGCGCTTCCTCAACAGTCCGGCGAACGCTCCGGTCGCGGTGGCTGAGATGGGCGCCATCCCAGAGCTGCGCGAGACTTGGCAGCTCAATATCGTGAGCCTCGAGCGCTACCAGTACATCGGAGGACCGATCTTCAATTCTCTCTACACCGTATCCGAGCCGTACGTATTGCTGAGCGACAATCCAGTGATGCTTGATTCGCTGATGGCGCAACGCATCAACAACCATCGTTCGAAAAATGGGTTTGCCCCCTTGCCGGAAGAGATGAAGATCCTCGAATTTTCCGAGCAGCTCGGATTGGGCGATAGAGACATAGCGTTGATGGACCTGATTCGGGCGAACTAGCCACCGATCAGATTTTTGAATACGCCGTGTCCACAAAACAGGTAATCGTAGAAACTTCCCTATCCAGCTATCCGATTCACGTCGGTCGTTCCCTTGGCTCGAAGTTGCTCGGGGAAATTGAGGAACTGATGGCCAAGGGCGCTCGCATCGCCGCGGTCACCGACAGCAATGTGCGCATGGCGCAAGCTGCGTGGTTTGATTCTTTGGGCGATCGTGTTCCGGTGCTGACCGTGCCTGCGGGCGAGACGAGCAAGAGCGTATCGCAATTCGGGGAGGTGCTCGATTTTTTAGCTGCCAGCAAGCTGGATCGAGGCGGCGTGGTTTTAGCGGTTGGCGGTGGAGTCGTGGGAGATCTCGCTGGATACGCGGCCGCGTCCTACTTGAGAGGGGTGCGTTTTATCCAAGTGCCGACCACGCTGTTGGCCATGGTTGACAGTTCGGTGGGAGGAAAAACCGGGATCAACATTTCCGCCGGCAAGAATCTCGTAGGGGCGTTCCATCAGCCTATCGCGGTGTATTCAGATATCGAGATGCTCAAGACCATGCCGCCGCGCGAGTTTGCCTCTGGAATGGCGGAGGTGATCAAGCACGGGATGCTGCAGGACGCAGCCCTCCTCGATCTGTTGGAAGCGAATCCGATTGTAGGGCCGGAAGACGAACGCCTGGAGTCGGTGGTCGAGTGGAATTGCAAGATCAAGGCATCAGTCGTTAACGCTGACGAGAAGGAGACGGCGGCCAGCGGAGGACGAGCCCTTTTGAATCTCGGTCACACCTTTGGTCATGCTATCGAAAACGTGGCGGGATATGGCGAGTACCTGCACGGCGAAGCGATCGGGGTCGGCCTCGTTGCGGCAGCCCTCTTGAGCGAGAGCCTAGGGTTTATCGCCGCGGATGACGTTGCGCGTATCCGAAAAGTGGTTTCAGAGCACAACTTGCCCACCGAGTTGAGGGAGGCTTTGCCTATCGCAAGGCTCATGGCCGCGATGCGCTTGGACAAGAAGGTGAAGGCGGGAGTAATTCGCTTTGTAATTATGAAGCGTATTGGCCAAGCTGCGACAATCGAGTCTGCCGACATGGCCCTGATTGAAGAGATTTGGCGTCAGTGCGGAGCCTCTTGAGTTCGTTAAGCAAAGCTTGAAAGCCATGTCCTGCGTCGAAGAAGCCATCGTCAGTGAATACTTCGAACAGAATGGTTTTCTGGTGCGGCCGCTGCGCAAATCCAGGTCGCATACCAAGAAAGGCTATGAGGAGGGGCTGGACCTGTACGTTCGCAACATGGTTTTTCGCGAAGGCAGCCGTGATCCGAACTTCCTGCTGTTCTCCAGCGAGCTGCGCTACCTAGAAAGTGCGATTGTCTGTGTGCGAGGTTGGTTTGGCGACAAGGCTTCCCTCGCGAGCATGAGCAGCGGGGCGGAAATCGTGAAGTACCTGGAAACCTACGTTTTCAAGAAGGTCGACAAGTGGTTCGCTTACGATCCGGCAGTTACCTTTGGAACGCGAGTACCGCCCATGCACGTTTTGGTGGCCCCGGTTTTTCCCACTCAGGAACCGCACCGCTCCCAGTGCATCGAGTTGCTGCAGGAGAAGGGCGTGCACGGGATCGTTTCCTTCAAGTCAATGGCCTTGGACCTGATCGATCGAGTCGACACCAAGCAAGTCTACGAAAAGTCGGACCTGCTGCAGACGCTTCGTATTCTGAAAAACTTCGACTTGGTGAAAGACTCGCAGATGGACTTGTTGGGTTAAAGCAGCCTTGTCCAAGCGGAGCGGGGCACGAAAAAACCGGCTCCGCGAAGGGCGCCGGTCTTAAGAAAATCTTATAGGATCGGATAGAAGTTAGTTCTTCTCGGCCTTGAGCTTGCGCTGGTGCGCGAGGGTGACTTTGAACATCTGCAGGCAGAAGTAGAACGTGCCGGCCCCGGGAAGCGCGGTGAAAGCGGCCACCAGAGTGACGATGGTTTCGTCTTCGCTCGGAACATGCGGTTTGAACCAGAGGGTGAAGAGCACCCAGACAATGGCGACGAGAAGGATGTCGAAGGCGATAGTTTTAGGCGTTATTTTAAGCACTTTGGACATAACGGGGAGAATTGGTAGCTGGAGAAAGCGGTGTGTCCATTCATTTTCTGCCTCAAAGCGGGAAAATCGGCAGAATCCGCGGATCGAGGACGCTCTCGGGCCGATTTGCGGGCAGCGCTCAGCGGTTTTGCGGAAAGACACGCGCAAAACGGTATCCTTCACGGATTGTGCAAATTCACGGTTTTTGGTAATCTTTGGGCACGCTCAAGAAAACGAGCGGACAGGAAACGAAAGCAGCATAAAGAAATTTTAGACTGATTTTAGTTCCAAAACTGAGTCGTTGCTTGGCCGGGGCGGATGTGGGACCGCCCCGGTCTTCTTGTTTCTAGAGTTCGCGACCTGAGGGATGAAAACGCCCAGGAAATTAGCGACTCGCATGCATGGAGAGCTTTTTCTAATACCTCTTTTTCGCACGCCGGTGTGCGTTGACTCCATCGCCGCGATGGCGTTAACTGATCTCACTGAAAAGTTAAGAAGGCGCGGTGCCTGGCTCTGCCAAATACGAGCATCCAGGGGATGAAAGCGTCAAACGGGCGGTGCA
Organism: Pelagicoccus enzymogenes; assembly: GCF_014803405.1. NCBI lineage: Bacteria > Pseudomonadati > Verrucomicrobiota > Opitutia > Puniceicoccales > Pelagicoccaceae > Pelagicoccus > Pelagicoccus enzymogenes. The sequence continues at coordinate 27,686 of NZ_JACYFG010000057.1, read as the reverse complement.
GCCGCCCGTTTTCTTTTTTAAGGCGGTTCTCCTCCCACAGCCTCTCGATTCAATCAATTGGGTAGACCTTGACGCCCGCGGAGCGGCCGTCCCACCCAAGGTGATCAAGTCTAGAGCTCCCGGATGCGGAAGTTGCGAATATCGAGGTCGGACTCCTCGGCTTGGATGGTGATGAATCCGGAGCTCACGGATGCGTTCTTGGCCACGTTTACCAACTTTTCGTTGAGGTAGACTTTGATCGTGTCTCCTTCCGCAACGATGTGCATGGCGTTCCATTGGTCGGGCTCTTTCTCGAGCTTTTTCTTAGGCTTTCCGTAGTCTCGCGGTTCGGGCTTGGGGGTGAGGCGAATGCGTCGGTTGCGTTCGGCGGACTTGCTTGGCATTTGCTCTTCTTCGACGTCGATTGTCGTATTCAGTACCCAGAAGTCGCCGGATCGCTCCGGCTCCAGCTGTATTTCAATGCTCTCGGGCCACACGCCGTGAGCGGTGTCGGACGTACTGTGAATTTGGATACCGCTTTTCCCTGGCTTAGCAGGCCAACGGTATTCGAACTTGATTTCGTAGTTTTCGTACTCGTCCAAGGTTTGAATGTAACCTTCCGGCTTACCTTCCCCCTTGATAGAGAGCGTTCCGTCGGATTTTATTTCGAAGACGTCCTCGGGTTCGGTTTCCTCTACGAAATCGAAATAGAACTCATTGAGATCGGTATCTTGGAAAAGGTAAGTCCAGCCGTCGTCGGCGTTGGCGATGCTGGAGAGGGCGATAGCGGCTGCGGCGAGAGGTAGGCTTCGTATTTTCATAGCAATAGTGGGGGCTGTCTAGAAGCGTAGCGGCTTGCCCATCGCTGGCAAGGGCTCTTAGCGCTTTGCAATGATCGACCGTCCAAATTGAAATTCGTTGCGCATTGTCTTTCGGCCTCGGTTCGTCTAGCTTGTGCCGTACCCGCAACCCTTGACTCCTTTGCTCCATGAAACGTAAAAAAGCGTCCGACTTCGACCAAGGCCTCCTCGATCTTTTCGACCAATACGTACACGGGCTGGTCGATCGCCGCTTTTTCGTCAAGGAAGCCAGCAAGTACGCGATCGGAGGTCTGACGGTAGCTGGAATACTGGACAGCTTGAGCCCGAATTACGCTTGGGCCCAACAGGTCGATCCGGCGGACGAGTCCTTGGAGGCTGGATACGAGACCTATTCCTCGCCCGAGGGGAACGGTGAAATGCGTGGCTATTTGGTGCGGCCCAAAGCGGCGAAAGGCAAGCTGCCCGGCGTTTTAGTGGTGCATGAGAACCGCGGCTTAAATCCGTACGTGGAGGATGTGGTACGGCGTTTGGCGAAGGCGGGGTACGTGGCGTTCGGGCCAGACGCGCTCTGGCCGCTGGGCGGATATCCAGGAACGGATGACGAAGGCCGCGTCATGCAGCGTAAGCTCGATCGCGGCCTTATCGTCAAGGATTTCATAGCGGGAGCGCGCCATCTAGCGGGGCATCACAGCTGCAACGGAAACATTGGGGTAGTTGGCTTTTGTTTTGGCGGCTGGATGTCGAATCGGCTCGCTGTGCATTTGCCGGATTTGATCAAAGCGGCCGTACCTTATTATGGCGGCCAGCCTACGGCGGAGGAGACGGCTCGCATCAAGGCAGCCATCCAGCTGCATTACGGGGGATTGGACGAGCGAGTCAATGCGGGCTGGCCGGCTTATGAAGCGGCGCTCCAGGCCAACGGGGTGGACTACGAAGCCTACTTTTATGAAGGGGCAAATCATGGTTTCCACAACGATACGACTCCGCGTTTCGATGAGGAAGCCGCCGCCTTGGCATGGGAACGCACGCTCGCATTTTTTGCCAAGCATTTGGAGCGCGCTTGATTGGTAGGCGGACGCAGGGACGGCGGTGGCTACCCGTTGACCGGGACATCGGCGAGTGAGACCTCTAGTCGTCCACGGTGACGCGGAAAAATGACTTGCCGTCCTGAAGGTCGAGATCGCCTTGGATGAGGGCTTCGCCACCTTGCTCGGAATCGGGCTGAGGTGGATTTCCGGTAACGTCCCATTCGGTCCAGTTGCTTAGGTCGGCGCTGCGTTGGATAACGAAACTGCGTTCCGGAACCATGGGAAAGCGAATGGTCAGCGAGTCCTGCTCGCGGGTGAACTGAGGAATCCATCTGCTGTTGGGGTCCAATGGCAGGGTGTTGGTCAGGAATTCCAAGCGGTTGCTGTTGCCGTCCAAATCGGGATCGGCTTGCGGAGCGGCCCTCGGGTCGGTGGGACTTGCGAAATGGAGCGTCTGCCACTCGCGGAAGAGACTATCGGCTCCCAGTTCGACAATCCATTGGCTCAGTAGGCTCACGCCTGCTTCGTCGGTGAGGGAGCTGCCGAATGGCGGCATGCGTTTAAAGCCGCTGCCCGCGGCCATGCGATCGATCAAGAGGGACCTTTCGGGAGAACCGGGGGCGATGATTCGCTTGCTGGAATCGCCCCCGTTGTCGTTGGGGATGCCGTCGAGCAGGCCAGTTGCTTCAAGTGAGAGGTGAGGGCGAGCGTCCCAGGACGCAGGCGTACCTCCGCCAGGTTGGTGGCAGGATACGCAATTGACGGCTAAATAGGAGCGAGCTTTTTGCTCGAGGGAAGCGTTTGCGTCCGCGGGGTGAAAGTGTCGCGGCAGCTCTGCTGGTGCCGTGATTTCGGTATCCAAAACGCCAAGACGCGAAAAGTAGGATAAGGTGTTCTCTGCTTGCTCGTCGTGCTGACCGAGGGTATTGAGCTGGCGGGTGTTAAAGCTTAGAGCGTAGCCAGCGGCGGGAGTGTGGCAGCCAAGGCATTGTTGGCGGGATGGAATATTCCATGTTTGAGCGCTCGTTTGATCGCCCGTTGTAATGGAAATGTCGATACTCGATCCCTCTGCGGGGACAAGGTAGGCTTCCGTTTCAGCTTGGTTCCACTGGTAGCTGAGGCCGTAGGCTCCGGAATCGGTTTTCACCAGAAAGCGCGTTTCGATGCGTTTGCGGCTGGCAGGGTTGCCGCGCTCGGTTTCCAGGTCGAAGTGTTTGATCCAAACCGAGCCTGTGGGGAACTCCCAGTTCGCGTCGGTGGCGAATCCGACCTGGGTTTCTCCGGGGATGGAGACCCAGCGGGTCTTTCGGGCGTGGTCTGACCAAAAAGGGAGCTTGGGGGAATAGGGATAGATGCCGTCTTCGGGCTGCAGCGCGCTCAGGTCGCTGAATGCCCCTGTTTCGCTGAGAGTAGGGGGGAAGGCCGGTGGATTGGATCCCTCGCTCCGTATCATCTTGCCGAGCCCTCCCCAGATGTTGCCGGCGAGTAATTCACCGTTTCGCGGGTCGCGGCCGTAGGCGGAGACGCTGGCGAAGGACGCGATTCGCGACGTTTGGTAGCTGTTTGCTTCCGCATCCCAGCGAGTTGCCCAAACGTGGTTTTGATAGAAGTCGGAAAAAAGGTAGGAGCCGTAAAGTTCAGGGAAGTCGGAACCGCGGTAAACGATGCCGCCCGACACGGAAGCTCCAAAATCTCGGCCGTATTCAAATACCGGATCGATCAAGGGACCGAACTCGGGCGGTACGGTGCGGTTTTGGCTGTAGTTGTGGGCGCCCTCTCGATTTGGCCAGCCGTAGTTGCCTCCCTTTTCGATGAGATTGATTTCTTCGTAGGAGTTTTGGCCAACGTCCGAAAGCCAGATCTCGCCGGTGAGCGGGTCGATGTCGAAATGCCAAGGGTTGCGTAGGCCGATGGCAAAGAACTCAAGTCGAAGCTCGGATGCCGGGTCTGCCCCAGCTTCCTGCCAGTGGCTCACGAGTGGATTGTCGTGCGGGATGCTGAAGGCGGCTTGTCCTTCCTCGTTCCGTGGGATGGCAGGATGCTCGGTCGGCTCCACGCTGCCGGGCTTCTTGTCGACGTCGAGTCGCAGCAATCCCGCGAAAAGGTCGCGGTCGATGCGTTGACCGTTTTGGTAGTTGTCGCCACCGCCTCCCTCGTCGCCCACGGCGACATAGAGGTATCCGTCCAAGCCAAAGTTCAGGGCGCCGCCGTTGTGGTTAGCAGCTTGGTCGTGTTGGTCGAAGAGGATGACTTCGGATTCGCTGTCCGCCCTCAGCGGGTTTTCGGCTGAACGCGTGAAGCGAGATAGGCGGTTGGTGGCTTGTCCGCTCGCGTTGGTGGTGTAGAAAACGTAGCAGTAGCCGTTGTTTTGGTACTGAGGATGGAATGCGAGCCCGAGCAGCCCGTTTTCCGAATGGGTGGTGACGCGTGAAGTGATGTCGAGGAACGGAGTGGCTGCCGTAACGCCGTTGTCGAGATCGGTGACCACGGTTACCCGTCCTTCCCGCTCGGCGAGGTAAAGGTATCCGCTGTCGTCTTGGGGGCTGGCGATGGCGAGGATCGCGGTGACGGCGAGCAACTCCTCCAGTTCGTAGCTGCCGGTAGAGAATTCGGCCGGTAGGTTAAGGGTTTCGTTGGCGACGCGTTGGGCATTGGCCGTGGCGACGCAAACGGCGCCGGCGAAGATAGCGATAGATCGGAAGGCTGGCGGGAGCATGGCGCGGAGTTGGGCGGTTTAGGTGGCAGCTTTTACGGTAGAAGGGGAATTTGTTTGCGAGATGCGGTGGCTTAATCTGGATAAGTCAATTTGCCCCCTGCAGCTGGGAAACGCGAATCATTGTGCCTATCAACGACATTTCAGACAAGGGAACGACTACGGTACGTTCGCGAATAGTGCGATTCGAGGAAGGCAGAGCTTTTCCCGACGAAGATCGGCTTACGGTCGAGGAACCGTTAGAGATAGCGGTTCGTAACAGCAAGACGACACTGCCTTTAGGCGTAGCGTTCCGTACTCCGGGCGAAGACGAGGCTCTTGTCTTGGGCATGCTCTTCAACGAAGGAATCATCAGCTCCCCAAAGGACGTCCTGTCGATGCGTTTCACGCAAGAGAAGGGGGCGACCATGCCGGCTTGGAGGGTGATGGTGAGGGTTGCGGAAAATGTGACGCTTGAGCAGGAACGCCATGGGCGAGCCTTTCCGATCAGTTCCGCCTGTGGCGCATGCGGAAAAAGCGCGTTGGAGTCGTTGCGGATCCCTCGCGAAGAACGATTTCGCGAAAGCGAGGGGCTGAGCTTTTCCGAAGCGGAAGTGATGGGATTTCCCCGAAAGCTGTTGCAGCGGCAGTCGGACTTTTTGCGGACTGGCGGCTTGCACGCGGCGGCGCGCTTTGGCGCGAACGGCGAAATCATCGCATCAGCGGAGGATATCGGTCGCCATAATGCCATGGACAAACTGGTCGGCGAATGGCTCAAGGAGGCGGACGTTCCCTGGAGCGAGCAGGCAATCCTCTTCAGTGGACGCTTGGGCTACGACCTGATGCAAAAGGCGCTCGCTGTGGGCTGCCCGTTTCTGGTCAGCATTGGAGCCCCTTCCAGCTTTGCGGTGGAGTTGGCTAACTTGTTCAAGGTGACTTTGGTGGGCTTTTTACGTGGCGAACGCTTCAACGTGTACAGCTGTCCGCAGCGTATCCAATTTACGGAACAATCTTAATCGCAAGCTATGTCCGCGACCCCGAACGAAAATACCCCTGAACAATTCGAGAAATTGAACGTATCCGCGCCGGCTGACAAAGCGGGAGGCGCGGGAGCCGTTTACCATGCCATGCGCCACGCAGTGGGAAAGGCTGGGGTGGCTCGGGCCAAGGCTGCCTTGACCAAGCTGAACCAGAAAAGCGGATTCGATTGTCCCAGTTGCGCCTGGCCAGATCCGGACGGGCATCGCAGCGCTTTCGAGTTTTGCGAGAACGGAGCAAAGGCGGTGGCGAGCGAGACGACAGCAAGTCGCATCGACGCGGCGTTCTTCGCCCGCCATTCGGTATCGGAACTCGCGGATCGGAGTGATCATTGGCACGATCAGCAAGGTCGCTTGACGGAGCCTATGGTTTTGCGGGAGGGGCGCTCTCACTACGAGCCCATCTCGTGGGAGGGGGCATTCGAGTTAGTTGCCGACGAGCTGAAGAAGCTGTCGAGCCCGAATGACGCCGTATTCTACACCTCTGGACGGGCCAGCAACGAAGCGGCTTTCTTGTATCAGCTGTTCGTGCGGGCCTTTGGTACCAACAACTTGCCGGACTGCTCCAATATGTGCCACGAATCCAGCGGTCTCGCCTTGAAGCAGTCAATTGGCGTGGGCAAGGGAACGGTGACGCTTGAAGACTTGCGCGAGGCGGAACTTATTTTGGTCATCGGCCAAAACCCGGGCACCAATCATCCGCGCATGTTGTCGACCTTGCAGCAGGCCAAAGAGAAGGGGGCTCGAATTGTATCTATTAATCCGTTACGAGAGGCTGGTCTCGTTGCTTTCAGTCATCCGCAGCGCGTCACTCAGGTGCTAGGGGGAAAGACGCCATTGGCGGACACTTTCGTGAAGATTCGTACCAATGGAGACCAGGCTTTGTTTCAGGCGATAGGGAAGCGTTTGTTCGAAATGGAGGCCTCGGGACGGAGCGTGCTGGATTGCGATTTCGTTAATGAATACACGGCTGGTTTGGGCGCTTATCGCGATTCGCTTAAAGCGAAGTCGTGGGAAAGCTTGCTGGACGCTTGTGGGCTGGAGCGGTCGGTGATCAACGAGCTCGCTGCAGCGTTTGCTTCGAAAAAGCGTATCATCTCTTGCTGGGCGATGGGGCTAACGCAACATCGGAACGCGGTCGCCACCATCCGCGACCTGACCAACCTCCATTTGTTGCGAGGAGCGATCGGAATCAAAGGAGCCGGTATGTGCCCGGTACGTGGGCACAGCAACGTGCAGGGAGATCGTACCATGGGAATCTACGAGCACATGCCGGAGTGGTTCTACAAGGCGCTCGATAAGGAGTTTGGCATAGAGTGTCCGAGAGCAGTTGGCTTAAACGCTGTGCAAGCGATTCGCTACATGAAGCAGACGTCAGGGTGCGTCTTTTTCGCTTTAGGTGGCAATTTTTTGTCTGCGACTCCAGATACTGAATACACCGCCCAGAGCTTGCGAAACTGTAGCTTGACGGTTCACGTGTCTACGAAACTCAATCGTTCTCACCTCATAACGGGAAAGAAAGCTCTCATCTTGCCGTGCTTGGGGCGTTCCGAAAAGGACGAGCAAAAAAGCGGGGCCCAGTGGGTGAGCGTTGAAAATTCCATGGGAATCGTGCACTCCTCTTCAGGGCAAATCCCGCCCGCGTCGCCGCAGCTCAAGAGCGAAGTGGCGATCGTCTGCGGCTTGGCTCGCAAGGTTTTGGCTGATCGGAACATTTCCATAGGCTGGAGCGAATTCGAGTCGGACTACGCATCGATTCGTTCGGCAATCGAGCGGGTGGTGCCGGGCTTTGAAAACTACAACCTGCGGGCAAGGCAGCCAGGTGGCTACTATTTACCGAATCCGGTTAAGGAGCGTCGTTTCGAGACGGATACGGGAAAGGCGAACTTCTCCGTCGCCCCGCTCGACATCGAGCGAGCTGAGAAAGGCCGCTTGCTTTTGATGACGATTCGAAGCCATGACCAGTTCAACACTACGGTCTATGGCTTGAACGATCGTTATCGCGGAGTAAAAGGGGAGCGCCGCATCGTGTTTGCGAATCCGGAGGACATGAAGCGCTTAGAATTGTCGGGCGACGATATTGTAGATGTGGTCTCTTTCTTCAACGGGAAGCAGCGGGTCTCTCGCATGTATCGATTGGTTCCCTACGACATACCTGAAGGCTGTGTGGCGATGTATTTTCCGGAAGCGAACACCTTGGTGCCGATCGACCACATTGCGACCGGAAGCGAGACGCCAGCTTCGAAGTCGGTACAGGTTGAAATCAGGAAACGTTGAGCCGAGGTAAGGCTTCGGAAGGAGGCGTCAGGTTCTTTCCCGAGATCGGCCCGCGAGGGAAGCTCGCGAGCCCCCCTGATGTTTGCAGGTGGCTGAGTCTTTGGTTCGGAGAGGAATAAACCGTTGCCCCTTTTTGTTTTGATGGTTTGCTTCTTAAGGCGTTCCTCCTGACTTATGCCTTGGACCCCAGAAACCCTCTCCCCTTTGCCCCGTCGAAACGGATTTCGGATGCGTGGCGAAGCGATGACACGACTCGAGGTGTTTTCCGACGCCGCTTTCGCTTTCGCCTTGACGACACTTGTGGTGTCGGTGGGCAGCATTCCGGGGGACTTGCCCGAGCTGATAGAAGCCTTGAAGCGAGTGCCGGCCTTTGCCTTGAGTTTCGCTCAGATAGGCCTGTTTTGGTTGGCCCACCGCGGCTGGAGTCGACGTTATGGCTTAGAAGATGGGTGGACGACGGGACTCACTTTGGGCATGATTTTTACCATACTGGTTTACGTTTTTCCGCTTCGTCTGATGTTCTCTACCTTTCTCTCCTGGGCGAGCGGAGGTTGGCTGCCAACCGATTTTATAGCCGAAAGCGCCTGGGAGGTGCAGGCCCTGTTGGGAATCTATGGAATTGGCTTTTTCGTTTTGGCGGGTGTGTTGGCGTCCCTGTTTTACCGGGCGTTGAGGTGTTCAGAACAGTTGTTGCTCGATGAAGAAGAGGTGCTCATTACAAAGAGCGGCATTGGCGCCTGGCTTTCGCAAAGCGTGATCGGATTGGTATCCGCTCTGTGGGCACTGCTGCTTCCTGCGAAGCTTGGGGTAATGGCAGGGTTCATCTACTTTCTAATTCCTTTTGCTATGATCCTGAACGGCAAGTATTTCAGCCGCAGGCTAAGGAACTTGAAAAACGAACTGGAAAAGGCGCATGAGGAATAGGCTAGCTATCGTCCTATTGGCAGCAACCGTTCTAATTTGCGGCGGTGAAACGAGGTCGTTGAGCGCTGGCATTCTCGATGGCTTGTGGAATGCGAAATGGATTGGCGCGGAGGATCGTTCGAATCACGAGTATGGAGTCTATCACTACAGGAAAGGGTTCGAACTTTCGAGCGTTCCGGAAAGCTTTATCGTTCATGTCTCAGGGGATTGCCGCTATAAGTTGTATGTGAATGGATCTCTGGTTTCTGAAGGGCCGGCTGCAGGAGACTTTTTTCATTGGAACTTTGAAACCGTGGACTTGGCTCCTCATTTGAAAAAGGGCGCGAACCAGATAGCATCCCTTGTTTGGAACGAGGGTGAAAGGCGCCCCGAATTTCAAATTTCGTTTCGCACGGGATTCATCCTGCAAGGGGATGGCGAAGCGGAAAGTGTCATCAACACCAATAGCAGCTGGAAAGCGATACGCTCGCAGGCGCATCGCCCGGTTTGGGGCATTGGGCACAGCGGGTATTATGTGGCAGGACCGGGCGAGGAGTTGGACTTCAGGCTATACCCTAGCGGTTGGAAAAGCCCGAGTTTCGACGACTCGCAGTGGGGTTCGGCCGTCGAGTTGAAAGTCGGCTGGCCAACGGGCGGAAAGCCCAAGGGGGTGCGTCTCGGTTCTGAGTGGAATTTGGTCCCGAGGCAGATTCCCCAGCTGGAGCTGCGACCGCAACGCTTTCATTCGGTACGAAAATCCGAGGGAGCTACGGTAGAGGGTGAATGGATCCAGGGAGCAGGAAGCGTAAGCGTGGCTCCGCATAGCAGAGCCACTATCCTGGTAGACAACGCGACGCTTACCAATGCGTATCCAGTTCTTGAATTCAGCAAAGGATCCCATGCCAAGATAGAGCTCGTTTACGCGGAATCGCTTTTTGAGGAGATTCCGCAATGGGATTCACCGCTGAAAGGGAATCGGAACGAGGTAGAGGACAAGGTGATCGCGGGGCGGAGGGATCGCTTGCTTTCTAGCGGCGAGGTGGGGCAACGCTTCGAGCCCCTGAGCTGGCGCACGTTTCGCTATGTCAGCATTGAGGTTGAAACAGGAGCCGAAGCATTGGTGATAGATGATTTCCATAGCGTTTTTGTGGGCTATCCCTTCGAGTTAAAGTCCAGCTTCGTGACAGAAGATGCTTCGCTCGCCGAGATGCTGGAAATTGGCTGGCGGACGGCCCGCTTGTGTGCGGTGGAGACGTATATGGATTGTCCCTACTATGAGCAGCTACAGTATATTGGGGATACGCGTATCCAGGCTTTGGTGTCGCTCTATAATTCCGGCGACGATCGGTTGTTGAAGAACGCCCTCGATTTGATGGACCAGTCGCGTATTGCGGAAGGCGTAACCATGAGTCGCCACCCCAGTCACACTCCGCAAATCATCTCGACGTTTTCGCTGTGGTATATCGGTATGTTGCACGACTACTGGATGTATGGAGCCGACGAGCCGTTCGTGCGCGAAAAACTTGATGGCGTTCGCTCAGTTCTGGCTTTCTTCGAGAACTTTCAAGGCGAGGATGGTCGCTTGGCGAAGGTTCCGTATTGGAAATTTACGGATTGGGTGAATGACGGCAACGGTTGGGATTCCGGGGAGCCGCCTTTGGGCGGCGATGGAGAGTCAGCTATTTTGGACCTGACGCTCTTATGGGCCTTGCAACTAGCTACTGAATTGGAGGAAACCTTGGGATTGCCGGTCTTCGCTCAGCGCTACGATGACGCTGCGAAGCTACTGCAGGATTCGATACGCCGTCACTACTACGACCCCGAGCGTAACATCGTTTTCGATACAGCTGATCATTCGCAGCTTTCTCAGCATGCCAATGCCCTTGCGATTCTCACGGAGGTGCTTGACGGCCAAGAGTCACGGGCTCTGGCTCCGGTCTTGCAGAAAGGCGAGGGGATGGCTCATGCGACTATCTACTTTAAATACTACCTTCACTTGGCTTTGGCGAAGGCAGGTTTCGGAAACGATTACCTCACTTGGTTGGACAAGTGGCGGGAAAATATGGAACTTGGGCTCACGACTTGGGCGGAGAAATCGGAGGTAGAGAGCAGTCGCTCGGACTGTCACGCATGGGGATCCAGTCCGAATATCGAGTTTTTTCGCATTGTTCTAGGAATTGACAGTGCCGCTCCTGGCTGGCAGCGCGTGCGCATCGAGCCACACCTTGGCGAGCTTCAAGAGGCGAGCGGATCGATTCCTCATCCGGCGGGAACGCTCTCGGTGAGCTACCGGCTCGAGGAAGGCGCTTTGGATGTGGAGATCGATTTGCCTTCGGGCGTGACAGGAGAATTCGTCTGGGAGGGAGCGGCCTATCCCTTGGCAGCTGGCGTTAACGAATTGCGGCTTTAAGCGCTTTGGCGAGGATGGTTGCGTAGGACTCGGCGTCGAGGTCGAGGTCCAAGTCTTGGCTAAATTCGAATTCGATTCCGATGTAGTTATTATTTGGATAACGCCTGCGGAGAGCGGTTGTATGTCCGTCGTCCTTGCCCAAATAAGGTTCGTTGGATCGAATGTTCAGTTCTGGCAGGACCATTCTGAGGAAGGTCGCCAGTTTCTTGCCGAAGGCCTTCTCAGCGGGGCGATCGTCATCGTAGAGGATTCCCAGGTCGACCTCACGTCTCTGGCCTTTAAAGGTCTTGGTAAAGGAGTGAATGGAGAGGTGAACCACTGTGTAGCCATCGTGGTGAGCTGATTCGATGCTCTGAAGCGCAGCGGCTCGGAAGGGCTCAAAGATCTCGGCAATGAGTTTCGCTTTTTCTGTTTCGCAAAGCCCGAAAACGGGTGGTGAGAACTGGCTGGAGTTTCCGATGGATCGGTTGAGGTCGATGAGGAGTCGCGTGTAGTTTCCGAGCTGGAGCGGGCAGTCGAGTCTGCGAGCAAGTTCTTCGGCGATCGCTTTAGTACCGGGATCGTAGACCTGGTGCAGCTCGCATGCGGACGCGTATTCTTGGAGAACGCTTTGGTGCTTAGCGGGAATTTCTGGGGAAGCGTGTTCCGCAGTGACGATGAAACGGTAGGATGCGCTCATCCATTTGCCTTAGTTTGTAAATGCTTCGGTGTTAGCGAGACAATTGCTCAGATGTTCGACCGTATCTTTTAGCTGTTCTTGCGTCGGGGTCTTGCCCACGCGGGCTAGGATTCGTTCCGCAAGGCTGCCTTCTTGCAAAATGTAGCCGAGCGCTTCGGTACGCTTTGCGACTCGTGGATGGTTCTTGAGCGCGTCCACGATTTTTGCCCAAAGCTCTCCTACGGAGGTTTCATTGGATTTGAGGCCGAAGAGTTCCGCGAGGTCCCTCAGGAGCAAGTCCGCTTCATAGCCGTCTCGGGCGATAGCCATGAGCTGTTCCTTCCGCTCTTTGGGCGTGTAGCGAGTGGCAAAATCTTTCAGCGTCTCGATATCGAGGGCGCAAAGGCTTTCGAGGAGTGCGATTATCAAACTGCAAATCCCGATGTCTTGGGTCGGGTTTTCTTGCGTATCCAAAAGTCGGATTTCTATCGCGTTACGGTCGAAGCGAGCGATCGCTCCGCGGGAATTCAGCCACTCGTGCTGCAGAATTCCATCCGGATCGTAAGGGGCGATAGCTTTGTAGGTTTTCTGCAAGATTTCGGTCTGGTAGTCCTTGAAGCTGAAAATGGGCTCGGGGATGATGTTGCCGGCGATTTCTGGAACCTTGATTTGATTGTTTTTGTAGACGTCGATGCGTGTATCCAAGAAACCACGATATTCGCCCTCGATGATGGGGCTGCTCGCAGAGAGCGCTGGCAAGTAAGGGAGAATGAGAATGATAGCTGCGTGAAGGCGCGCGAATTCCTCTTCGTTTGCGAAAGGCAAGTTGATGTGGCAGCTCTGCAGGTTGAACCACCCGTGGCTGCTGCAGCCGAAGATGCGGTCGTAGGCATCGTAGATCGTGCGGTCACCTTCGCTCCAGGTCTTTCCTTCGACGCTTGGGTCCATAAACGGGTGGATGCCTCCCGGCGCCAGCTTCGCGTTGAACGGAGCGAGTCGCTCGTTCATTTCCGTGATGGCGTCATGGAAGTCCCTTTCCAGCTTTTCCAAGTCTGAAGTGGGAACGGCAGTCTTGAACTCCAGCACATGGGTGGCGAGTTCGTTGGATACGTCGATGGTTCCCAGCGAAATCTCCTGAGTGGTATTGCCGTCTTCGTCCAGAAGTATCGACTCCGCGATGGGGCGAGGTCGTAGCGTGTCGCAATCGACGATCATGTATTCCAGCTCGATGCCGAAGGCCTCAAAGAGTGAGAGCGTTTTCATTGATGTTGTTTTGGGATGGGTTTGCTTCGGGCCTTAGCGGGCGTGTTTGGATTCGAGGCGTTTAAGGAAAGTGTTCATGACCGCGAGATACAGTTCCTCGCCTATAAGTTCGTCTTCCACGCCGGCGTCGATACTCGGGTTGTCGTTCACTTCGATTACCAGAGCGGTGTCTCCGTGCTGCTTGAGATCGACTCCGTAGAAGCCGTTGCCGATGAGAGCGGCGGCCTTGAGGGCAGTGTCGAGTACGCAGGCAGGAACGTTGGCGATGGGAACGCCATTGCTGTCGCCGCACCAGTCGTCGCCTTTGACGGCGTGGTTGTAGATTTGCCAGTGTCCTTTGCTCATGTAGTAGCGGCAGGCGTAAAGCGGAGTGCCGTCGATGATGCCGATGCGCCAGTCGAATTCGGTGGGCACGAACTCTTGGGCGATGAGAATGCTGGAAGTTTGCAGCAGCTTTTTGCAGAGGGTGTGGAATTCCACATCGGATCGCACCTTGTGTACGCCGATGGAAAAGGATCCGTCGGGAATCTTTACCACGATGGGGTAGTGGAACTGCTCGGCAAGTTCGCCCACGTTACGCCGGGTGACAAGCGTCGAGTTAGGTGTAGGTATATTGTGGGTACGAAGGAGTTCCGCCAGAAATACCTTGTTGCAGCAGCGGCGAATGGATTCGGGATCGTCGATGACTACCATGCCGGAGCGGTCCGCCTTGAGGGCGAAGCGCATGGTATGGTTGTCTAGCCGAGTGGTCTCGCGGATGAAGAGCGCGTCGAACTCCATGAGCCGCGGCAGGTCGCGGGGGGTGATGATTTCCGCGCGCATGTCCAGTTGGTTTGCCGCCTTGCAAAACGCCTCGAGGGCCCCTTTGTCGGAAGGGGCGTTGGCTTCTTGTTCGTTGGCGAGGATCGCAATCTCGTAGCGGTAGGTCTTGTTGGATTGGTCGCGTCTCCATCGCTTGTGGAACAGGTTGTTGAGTTCTGTCTCGATGAATTCGTGGTGTTCGTCGGGAACTTGGTGCAGGCCTAGTTGCGTAATCTCGTGCAGCTTCCATTTCCCTTCGCGCTTGTGGAACTCGTAGCGGGCCAGCGGGCAGGGAAAGATCGAGTAGAGGCGCTTGGCGAGCTTGTCGTAGCTCTTCGCCAGGTTCTTGCCGAAATAGACGCTGAGAGTGAATTCGTGGGTGGCGAGGCGTTTGAATGAGCTTTGGATCAGCTCGTCGTGTTCGCGTATGGCGTCTCGGATGAGGACCTTGCTTTCGATTTGGTGGAGCGTTTTCGCTTCAGGAAGGCAGCGGTGGCTGCGGGCGTCGGCAAGCAGGGAAACGTAGTAGCTGGTGGAAAGCGACTTCTTGTGGGAGCACAGGTTAATGACCTTGATACGCTTCTTATCCGCGTATTCGGAGGACAAGTACTCGCTGGAGGTTATGAGTGGCAGCTCTTCAAATCGCTTGGGGATTTTTGAGAGCGAGTCGACGACGATGCGAAAGCTAGAGTCTTGGGAGTTCATTTTCACTTTTTGTCGATGAGAAGGAGGTTTGCGTCGTAGGTGACGATGCCGAGCATGACGGAGTTGATGAGTCGCTGAGGATCGATCGCGTAGATCAGCGACTCTGAGAGTGGGTTTTTTTGGTATGGGTCGGCAACCAAGATTTGTTTGTTGGCGTGGTCGTATTCGAAAAGCGTAACGAAGTGTCCTTCGACGTCACCGTTAACGTCGTCTTCTTTCCCGTTCTTCTTAAGGCGAGAACTGCGGTAGAGGTGCGTCGAGTTGAGTCCAGCGATGACGGGGTTGCCTTTGGCCAGCAGCATGGCAAGCAAGGCGGAGTCGAGCTCGTCGAAGCGAATTTCGCCTCCTTGCTCCAAGAATTCGATATAGGCGGAGAGATTGGTCCGGGCTCGTTTGCTGCTGCTGTGTTCGCGGCGCTTAGCCAGCTTCGGGGCAATTTCTTCGGCTTCCAGCTCCGCCCAAGTCGGGTCGAACACGCGTAGGTTGTAGCTGTAGATGGTGGCTTGGTACCCGCGTTTGAGGGCGTGGTTGGCGAGCATGACGGAGTAGGTGCCGCCATCTGGGTTTTCCGGAATGTCGGAGATGATGCTCTCGAGGGGATACACGTCCTCGAAATGTTGATACACGGCTTGCAGGCAAGTCGGGCCGCAGCTGGTTTCGGTAGGTTGCGCCTGCATTTTAAGTTCTCGGCGCATGGGATTCGGTTTCATTGCTTAGGCCTCCTCGAAGGGGATGCCTTGATTTGCGGTTTAGTTTTACTTCTCGCGACTCTGGTAGCGAGTCACAATTTTAGAGTCGGGAGTGAGCGACACCTTGAGTTCGCCTTTGCGGTGGTAGTCGCATTGGGAGAGGACGTAGCGGATGGCTTCCATGCGGGCGGTCGCCTTGTCGTTTCCGTCGATGATGATCCAAGGCGACTTTTCGCTATGGGTGCTCTCAAACATCTTTTCCTTGTAGTGGGTGAAGTCGTTCCACTTTTCCTGGGCGAGGGCGTCGATGGTGCTGAGTTTCCATTGGTAGAGTATGTCGGAGCTGCGGCGTTCGATGCGTTGGGATTGGGCCTCGCGGTTGATGGAGAACCAGAGCTTTATCAATTGGATGCCGTCGTCGATCAGCATGTTCTCGACGGTGAGCACCTGGCTTTTGAAACGTTCGTACTGCTGGGCAGTGCAGAAGTTCATGACGGGTTCCACCACGGCGCGGTTGTACCAGCTGCGGTCGAAAAATACGATCTCTCCTGCGTTGGGAAGGTGCCTCAGGTAGCGCTGGAAGAACCACTGCTTCGTTTCGATCTCGCTCGGTTTTGCGAGGGCGATGATTTTCAGGAAACGTGGGTTGAGGTGTTCGGAAAAACGACGAATAGCGCCGCCTTTCCCAGCGGTGTCGCGGCCTTCGAAGATGACGAGCAAACGACGGCCTTCGCTTTGGACCGACTGCTGCAGGAGCACGAGTTCCCGTTGGAGGTTTCTTAACTCCAGGAGGTAAGCTTCGTTCGTTTCGGTGCTCATGGCACGATCGGGAAGGCTCACGACTCGTTCACTTCGACCACGTCGAGGTTGGTGGCGAGATCGGACTGGGCCTGCTTGTAGGGATCGGACTTGTCTTTGTTGAGGCTTCTCTCGTAGCGCTTGATTTGGCTTTCCGAGAGTTTGGCGATGTGGCAGACGGGCTCGCCCGGCTTGACTGCTGGCATGGTGGCCATGCCGATCGCGATGCCGTGGGTCGGGCTGGTAATGATATTTTGCTCCTCGCCGAGAATGCTGTAGTTCGTGGCGATCGCCTCGCCCTCGCGTACGAAGGCGCCCGGGCTGATGTGGAACTTTAGGATTCCGCCCACGGTGGCCCGCAGCCACAGGGTTTTGCGGATGGTGGCTTGGAAGGGGGGAGGCGAGGGCTGGCCGTCCTGCATGCCCAGGTGGACGAGCACGTTGCGAATTCCTTGTACCCCGATTTGCAATACGCTGGGCTCGATCTTCCACGGTTCGCCCGCTTCCAGGATGATGGTGGGCGTGCCGGCGCGGGCGCTTTCGCGACGAAAAGAGCCGAGCGGACCTTTTCCGTCGATGACGAGGGCGCAGCCGAAAGCGGAAGCCAGCTTGCGAATGTTTGGGCTGCTTAAGTCGGCCCGCACGTTCGGGTAGTTGGTACGTTGGAAGGCGGCGGAGTGCAGGTCTATCCCGTAGTCGCACTTCTTAGCGATTTCGTTCATCAGCTTGTAGGCGATGCGGCCCGCCATGCTGCCGTTTTGCGAGCCGGGGAAGGAGCGGTTTAGGTCGCGCCGGTCGGGAAGGTAGCGCTGGTTGTTCTCGAAGCCGAGCACGTTCACCACCGGGACGAGAATCAAGGTGCCGCACTTCAGTTCGCAGGACTGGCCGAAGAGGAAGTCGTGAATAATGCCGGTGCCGTTGATTTCGTCGCCATGGATGGCGGCCGTGACGAAGACGCGAGGTCCCGCCTTTTTCGAGCGGATAACCCGCACTGGCATGCGAATGGTGTCGCCGGTATAGGTTTCGGACAGATTGAGCCCGATGTCTTTAGTCTCGCCGGCTCGGATGGTGACGCCGCCGATTTTCAGTGCGCTGTTTCTGGCTTTTGGCATTTAGGAATTCGGGTCTGCCGGCTTGGTGGCCTTCTTGGTGAGGGAGCTCTTTTTCTTGCGCCGCTTGCTCTTGGCGAAGGCGGGCAAGAGCCCTTGCAACGCGGCGCGGAAGCCGTAGCAAAGGAGATGGTCGCCCGCCTCGATGATGCGGGTTCCCTTGGGGTTGGCGATGTGGTCTTGTCCGCGGACGAGACGCATCACCACGATGTCGCGCTCGCGCAGCCCCGATTCCCGGATGGTCTTGCCCACGAACTCGGAGTTGGGCTCGACCGCGAACTCGGTGACGGAGTAGCCGCGGGTCAAGGCCAGGCGCTCACGCACGTCGATGTTTCCGAAGCGAATCTGTTCCTCCATGAACTGGATGATCTCCCCGGCGATGTCGACGCCGGTGGCGCCTTCGATGCCTTCGAGTCCGGGCGAGGAATTGACTTCCATGATGACGGGGCCGTCGGCGCCTTCGAGCATGTCGACGCCGGCGACGCTTAGGTTGAGAATCTGGGCGGCCTTGACGGCAGTGCGTTCGTATTCGGGATCGAGGGTGACGGACTGGGTATTTCCTCCGCGGTGGACGTTGGAGCGAAACTCTTGTCCGGCTGCGGTACGACGCATGGCGGCGACCACGCGGTCGCCCACGACGAAGGCGCGAATGTCGCGGCCTTTCGACTCGGCCACGAATTTTTGCACGAGCACGTTCTGCTTAACCGCGCTGAGGGTTTCGATGATCGCTTCGGCGACCTTGTTGGTCTCGGCGAGGATGACGCCGATGCCTTGGGTGCCTTGTAGGAGCTTGATGACGACAGGAGCCCCGCCCATGGCTTGGATGGCCTTGAGCACGTCGGTGGGATTGCGCACGAAGGCGGTTTCGGCGATGCCGACGTTATGGCTGGAGAGCTCCTGCATGGAGGCGAGCTTGTCGCGGGATGCGAGAATGGCGTCGGCTGTATTCAAACAGTAGGTACCCATCTGCTCGAACTGCCGCACGACGGATGAGCCGAAGAAGGTAAGGGAAGTTCCGATACGCGGAATGATGGCGTCGTAGCTGCTCAACGGTTTGCCGCCGAAGGTGAGGTCGGGTTGTCCGGCCTCGATGTAGAGGGCGAACTTCATGGTATCGAGCACCTTGACTTTATGGCCGCGTTTTTCGGCGGCCTCGCGTAGCCTGCGAGTGCTGTAGAGGCGAGGGCCTCGGGAAAGGATGGCGATCTTTAATGGGTCCATGGTGAGGTGGGTTGGAGCGTGTTTCTAAGTTAGCTCTAGCGTTTGCGGACTTTTGGCTTTCGATTGGGTCGGGTCACGAACGACTTGGAGCAATCGACCAGGAAGTCGCCGCTCAAGGCGAGTCGCCCGAGCAGCATGCGACACTGCATGTGCTTGCGGTTGCTGAGGCTGAGCTCGATCTTTTTTTCAGTTTCGCCGACCCGTACCCGCGTGGCAACGAAGTAGCGCTCATGTTGCTGTCCATTGCTGGAGCGCACGTGCGTTTGATGCTCGATGTCGGCGATGACGGTTTTTTTCAGTTGTCCGGTGCGTCGATCCGCGGCGACCTCGAATTGGACGCGGTTTCCCGGGAGTTCGACGATGTTCTCAACGTCGATGGCGGAGCGGCGGGCGCCGGTATCTGTTTTGGCAGTGATGTCTGAAATCCCCCAATCTGGGAGGTCGATAGACTCTTTCCAACCGATGAGGGTTGGGTGGCTATGTGACATTTTCGATGTGCGACGGAAGTAGGATAAGCACTCGCAGGGCGTTCTCTTGCTCGTAGGTGGCAACGCCGCGATTTACGGGCTGAGACATCGACTCTTTTTCGCAAAGTGCAAGCGCTAAAGTTGGGTTTTCGGAAGAATTCGGTGGCTGGGTTTTCTATGCGGCGGAGTGGGTTGGATCCGTACGCAGTTCGCTGATCAGGAATACGGGCGTGGACGCGTTTTGACAGTCGCGTTTCGCATCGTCTGCGTTGGGCCAGTGTCCTGTTACGGGTTGAATGGCGTATGCGACGTAGCGCTGTGGCCAGGAGGCGAAAACCCTCGCTTTCGAAGTCCTGTCCGCAGCTTTAGCGAAGGCGAAAGCGAGCGGCCGCAGAGGATCGTCCCTTAGGAGAGGCGCTTGCGCCGCACCACGCTGCAGGATCATGCCGCCGCGGCGTGTCGCGAGCGACAGACCTACAGTTATATATCGGATCCTGCGGCGTGGATCTCGGCTAAAGCGCGGCGCTGCCTTTGGTGCATCACACGTCATTAGTTTACATTGCTTGGTTCGTCGAGGTAAGGCTGGCAAAGCGTCTCGTCGGCGTCCTCGAGTTCGTTCGACCAGCGTTGGGGACTGTACAGAGTGAGGAGGTGGCCCGGGCGGCCTCCGACTTGTTGGGGGCTCGGTTCGCTCTGGACGTGCCAAACGATATGCTCTGCTTCGGGAAAGGCGGCCTTTGCGATCGGGTCCTCGAAGAGGCGGTTAAGGATGGCGTCGTCTGGCAGGGCGGCGGCCATGCAGCGGACGAGAAAGGCTTCGGGCTTAGCTGAGGCCAAGATTTGCGAAAGGTACGCTTGGGAGGGGGCGTCCGTGGGGTGTAGAGAGATCTGGATACGGTTGACTTGGGGTTTAGGGGCGCTGTCGAAGGCGAGGTTGAAGAGTCGCTGGATATTGAAGATGGGCTCGTGCAGGGCGAGATCCGGGTATTCCTCCCAGAGCGGTTCCTTCTGGATGTCCTCGGCGATGTTTTGCTTTTTGCCCTTGGCGAGCTTGTCTGCGAAAACGAATTCGAGCAGGGCCCGGGCGGCTTCGTCGATTTCCAGGTCTTGCAGGGCCATGACCGCATAGTCCCGGAGTTGCTCGGAGTCGACGCTTTCGGCGTCGGAGAACTCCAAGTGCCGGAGCAGGGCGCGGCACTCCGTTTCGGGCCAGGTGCTCGGGATTTCATCCACGGTTTCGAAGCTTACGACTTTGAGTAGAAATTTGTGTGTCATTGAAAGATTGGGACAAACTGGGTCAGTATTATTCTCAATTAAAAGCTGGGTTCTGTATCCACTGTGCTGAGACGGGGACGGGGCGCTGGGGCTGGGCCGGACTGGTAAGGCACGTCCTCGATAAAGCAGGATATGCTCAATGGCGTGAACTGTCAAAAGTTCAGCCCGCTTCCAGCAAGGGGGAAAGGAGGGTGGCGATACCGAGAAAGGACATGAAGCCGGCGATGTCGGTCACGGTCGTGAGGACAATGGAGGAGGATTGGGCGGGATCCATTCCGAAGCGTTTGAGCAGGATCGGCACTACGGCTCCGGAGACTCCGGCGATGGTCATGGACACGATCATCGCGAGGGCCATCACGAGCGCGAGCCCGAAGCTGCGGCTCCAGAGGTAGATCCCGGCGGAGCAGGTGATGGCGATTCCCAAGCCGTTGAGCAGGCCGGCTCCGCATTCTTTGAGCATGACCCGCAGCCAGTGTCGCATGGAAATCTCGCGCAAGGTGAGGCCGCGCATGGTGACGGCGAGGGCCTGGGCGCCGGCGTTGCCCGATTGGCCGGCGGCGATAGGAAGGAGGATGGCGAGGGCCGTGTACTTGGTAATGATGCCTTCGAAGGCTCCCACGACTGCGGCGGCGAGGAAGGCGGTAAGGAGGTTGATCTGCAGCCACGGGTGGCGGCGCTTGACGGCGAAGACGGAGCTGGAGAGGGCTCGTTCGTCCTTGCTGGCGCCCACCATGGTCTGCATGTCCGAGGCGAGGTTTTCGCGCAGGGCGTCAATGAGGTTTTGGCCTTCGATCACGCCGAGGATGCGGTTATCCATATCGACGACCGGGATGGCGTCGACTCGGTGCTTCTCCATTTTCGCGACTACGTCTTCGCGGGGATCGAGGCTTTGCACGACGGCCTTTACTGGGCTGGACAGGGATGCAAGCGTTTCGTGACCGTCGGCCAAGGCGATGCGTTGGATATCGACGGAGCCGACCAGGCGCAAGTTGTCGTCGAGCAAGAGCAAGTGGTGGAGGCTGGACACCTTGCGACGCTTGATCTGGCTGATGGCGGCGTCGACGGTGACGCTCTGATTGAAAGCGACGACATGCGGTTGCATGATGCGGCCCGCGGAATCCTCCGGGTACTCCAGCAGCGAGGCGTACTCCTTGGCTATCCCTTTGTCCATGCGGGCGAGCAGCGCTTCGCGCCTTTCTTGGGGGCAACGGCTGAGCAGAGCGGAGCCGCTGCGGATGTCGATCGTCTTGAGCAGTTCGGTGGCGACCGCTTCGGGAAGCTGCTTCAGCAGGTTGTCCGCGGCTCCGGGGTTGAGGCGTTCGAAGACGCGGGCGAGCACGTGCGCCGGCTGTTCCTCGAGGACGTCGAGCGCTTCGCTGGACCGCATGGCTTCGATGCGGCGTGCGGCGTCGGTGGTGAAGTTGAGGAGGTAGTCCCGGTTGAGCTTGTAGATGGGGTCCTCTTTGATCTCGGTGGCTGGGGCAGTGTTCATGGGCTGCGGGTGTCTGAGTCGATCATGTGAGCCATTCCGGAAAGCGTGGACAGGAGGCTGTGTAGGTAGTCGGAAAGGTTGTTGCCGATGCCCGACTCCAGGTCTCGCGAACGGGCCATCTTGGCGAGATGCCGCAGGCCGCGTCGCAAGTCGACGTGCCGTAGCGATCCGTTGTATCGGTTGTTGGGTCCCACGATGGGCATGACATCGTAGCTGTCCCAATCGGGATGTTCGGCAGCTTGCTCGAGCCGGGTCCTGCCATTGAGGGCGCGGCAGTCCAGCTTGAGGGCTGGAAGGATGTCTTGTTCCGGCTTTAGGGCGAGCGCATCGGAAATGTGGATACGCCCGACAAGGTGGCGGTCCCTGTCGATGGCGAAGAGGTGGTCCGCCTTTTGGCTGCCCTCCATCGTTTCGATGATGGACTGGGCTTGGGCTCCTTTTCCGTCGCTTGGCAGTACCGGGGCGTCGGGGATCATCCAGCTTCCGACCGCGTTTTGGCTGTAGCCGAGCAGGGCTCCGGAGGCGCGGCGCTTGCGGCTGGGGAGTTCCGTCTGGAGTTTCTGTCGAAGTTCGGGAGGGAGGTAGCGAAAGATGGCTGCGATGGTCACGGGCTCGAGCAGCGAGAGCAGGCTTACCGCCGCGTCCACGGGCATGAGCCGGCAGGCGCGTGCGGCGACGTGGGGAAGCATGTGGGCGACGACGAGGACCGCGAAGGGGGCCGGGGTTTCGGCCAGGAAGCTGGCGATTTCGGACGGTGGGGCGAGCTCGAGGGTGCGGGCCGCCGACTTGGGATGGTCCTTGAGGTAGGCAAGGGCGAGGGTCGCTTTCCGTTTACTCATCTTGGCTGGCTGCGGATTTGGCCTGGAAGCCTTCCGAGGTTACGAGGGTCGCCTGTTCGTCGAAGAATTTTGCGGGCACTACCAGCTTGCCCTCCGCAGTGTCGAGGATGATGGCGGTGCGGGTCACCTCCACGATTTCGCCTTTCCGTTCGCCGATGACGACTTGGTCTCCGATTTGGCAATGTTGGTTGAGGTGCCGGGCGCCGAGGGTGTTGGCGACAAGGGTTTGTCCGCCCAGGGCGAAGGCGAGGGCGGCGCCGGCGAGCAGGATGCCGCTGGTGACGACTACGATGTTGGTGAGGAAGTGTACGTTGAGGCCCATCTGCTCGGCTCCGATGATGACGGTGGCGAAAATGATGACGGTCTGTACGAGGCGCGGAAGGGCGGCGGCGCGAGGGATGGAGGAGCGGGCGGCGGCTCCGGAAATCGCGGAGCGGGCTGCATTGCTGATGAGGTATCCAGCGAGGATGATGAGCAGTCCCGTGACGAGACTGGGGAGAAATCCGACGATGCTATCCAGCCAAATGGAAAACATGCTCCAGCCCAGCAGGTTGGCGCTGGCCGCGACGAAGAAGATGAGCACGGACCAAAAGACGAGGCCACTGATGATGAGGGAGTAGGACTCCTTGATCCGTTTGCGTTCTTCGCCGTCGCCCTTCGCTACTTTGCGGAAGACGGAATTGAGTCCCTGCACGAGCTTGCGAGTAAGCAGCCGCAGGACGTAGGCAATCGCCCATCCGCAGAGGAAGAGGGCGAGGGCGCCGAGCAGCTGGGGAAGGTAGTCGAGAAGTTGTTGGGAAACTTCGTCGTAGGTTTGGTCGACAGCGTTTCGCCAGTCGAAGGCTTGTTTGGTGGAGTCCGGCATGGCAGGGGCGGGAAGGTTTCTGGGGCGAGAGGCGAGGGGCGCGGTTTGCTTGACCTTGGAAGCGTAGAGGGGAGGTGCGGGAAGTGCGGGGCGTTGCCCGATGCCCATCCGGCCGGCGCGAGCTTCGCTGTAGGATTCTCTGCCTTGCCGGGCGGGCGGGGCAAAAGCTCGCTAGCGATTCGCTACCGACTTCTTGGCGAGGTGAAGGATCAGCTTGCCCTCCATGTAGTACTCCACGTAGTTGCCGCTAGTCGTGACCCAGTCCGTGTATTCGCCCGGAGCCTTGCCTTGGTTGGCGGGGGAGACGAGCTCGAACTCGCCGTTGAACCACTTGCGGTAGCCGGACTTGAGAGCGGAGGAATTCTTGAGGATGATTTCCTTTTCCTTGAAGTCAGGATTGAGCAGCAGGTAGATGCGCCCGTTTTCCTCGACCTTGACGTCTTGCACGATGTTGGCGTCGCGGGTGAGGGCGACGTAGGGGCCGAATTCCGTCTTGTTGGCGTCTTGTCCGTGCGCTGCGGCGCAGAGGGCGAGGGCGAAGAAGGCGAAAAGTGAGCGAAGGAAGGCTGCGTTGAAGTGCTTCATATAGATGGTCTACGATGGATTTTAAAAAAGGGAAAACTTAGCGGCGGACCATATGCAAAAAGTCGGGAAGCGCAAATCGCTAATTGCGCTGGATTTTTCAAAAATGAGGACTAGTTTGTAGCTAAATTTTCAATACGTACGAATTATGAAACCGCCTAAAAGCTCCATCGTGGTGCGAAACTGGACGATGGAGGACATTCCGGGGATCATGGACTGCCACGAGGCAGCTTACCCGGACTACTCTCCCGAAGAGGTTTTTGACGAACGCCTGCACGAGCTGCAGATGACAGCCTTTCCCGAGGGACAGTTCCTCGCCGAAGCGGACGGCAAGGTGGTCGGCTACGCCACGTCTCTCATCGTGCAGCTGGACGACTTGGGCGAAAAGCACGTCTACTCCTACTCTGAAATCACCGGGGGCTACACCTTCAG
Organism: Pelagicoccus enzymogenes; assembly: GCF_014803405.1. Classification (NCBI taxonomy): domain Bacteria; kingdom Pseudomonadati; phylum Verrucomicrobiota; class Opitutia; order Puniceicoccales; family Pelagicoccaceae; genus Pelagicoccus; species Pelagicoccus enzymogenes. The sequence goes on along the minus strand of NZ_JACYFG010000057.1, from coordinate 3,343 downwards.
CACGCACGAGCCGAGTGGAGACACCCTCTACGGGGCGGACATCGCGGTACGGCCGGACTACCGGGGCAGGCGAATCGCCAGCTTGCTCTACGAGAAACGCAAGGAGTTGCTCAGCCGTTACAACCTGCGCCGCATGGTCGCCTACGGCCGAATTCCCCAGTACAGCGAGTTCGCGGGGCGCATGACGCCGGAGGAGTTCGTGGAGAAGGTCACGGCGGGCGAGCTGAAGGACTATGCCCTCTTGGCCCATTTGCGGGCGGGCTACAAAGTGAAGCGCCTCCTGTTCGACTTCATGGCGGACGAGTCGAGCATGAATTACTCGACCTATTTGGAGATGCCGAATCCGACCTTCGATCCGGCTCGCCGCATGATCGCGGCCGCCCCGCTCAAACGCCCCGTGCGCAGCATTCGCGTTTGCGCGGCGCAGTGGGAGATGCGGCGAATCCATCGCTGGGAAGAGTTCGAGGCGACGGTCAAGTTCTTTGTTTCCACGGCGAGCAGTTACCACTGCCACTTTCTCGTTTTGCCGGAACTGTTCACAGCCCAGCTGTTTTGCCTGATGCCGCAGGACTGGGAACCCAAGGTGGCTATTCGCGAGCTCGCCAAGATGAAGGACCGCTACCTCGAGTTGCTCAAAGGCCTGGCCAAGGAAAACGGCTTGTACATCGTAGGCGGCTCGATTCCCGTGGTGAACGAAGATGCTTCCCTCAAAAACGTAGGCTTCCTCTTCGGTCCGGATGGTCAGGTCGATTTCCAGGAGAAGCTTCACATCACCCCGACGGATGCGAACGAATGGGGGATGACACCGGGAGACTGTCTCAAGATTTTCGATACGTCGATGGCTCGCGTGGCCATCCAGCTCTCGTACGACGTCGAATTTCCCGAGGCGTCGCGCTTGCTGGCTCTAGCAGGCGCCGAAGTCATTTTCGTGCCCTACAGCACGGATGAGAAGAAAGCGTACAATAGAGTGCGCTTTTGCGCCCAAGCCCGAGCCACGGAAAACTATGTTTACGTCGTGATGGCAGGGAACGTGGGCAACTTGCCGACCTACGAAAACTATCTGATCAACTACGGTCAAGCGGCTGTCTTCACGCCGAGCGACTTTGCCTTTCCCGTGGACGCCATCGCTGGCGAGGCCGATCCCAACGCGGAGACGGTGGTCATTTGCGACCTTGACCTGAATACCTTGGCCATGCAGCGCGACGTGGGTACGGTACGCCCCCTCGGCGCCCGGCGCGAAGACCTATACCGCTTAAGACCGCAGAAGCGAATCAAGCGAGTCCGCTTCTCGTGAGGGACTCGGCGTGGACAGGCCGCAGCTACGGTCCGCTACGTCTCGGTACCGAGCTGCGAAAGAGTAAGCGAACAACAAACGTACATAGCGTATCCGACTGATAAAGACTTGGACCGCGGCTTGTTCAAGCATGGGCCAATGCGAATCTACGGTTCGAAGGTCCCTTTATTGATGGGCATTCTTTTCTTCAGTAGTGGTATCGCATTTGCAGGAACGCGATTCCTTCGTCTGTGACCTTATAGACTATCCTGTGCTCTTCTGTGATTCTTCGAGACCAGCATCCTGACAGGTTATGCCTCAGAGCTTCGGGTTTGCCGATTCCTTCAAAGGGGCTTCTCTGAATGTCCTTGATGAGCTGGTGGATTCTTTTCGTGATTCGCTTGTCGGTCTTTTGCCAGTAGGCGTAGTCCTCCCAAGCTTCCGGGGTGAAAATCAGATTCATGCCTCGAGATCGATCTCCTTCACTTCTGCTTTTCCTTTCTCGAGGTTTTCTATGGCCGAAATCAGTCTTTTTGCGTTCGCTGGGCTTCTGAGCAGATAGGCGGTTTCCTCAAGGGCTTCGTAGTCCTCTAGGGAGATCATGACGACCGACTGGTTCCTCTTGCGAGTGATGATGACCGGATCTCGATCGTTGCAGACTCGATCGATGGTTGATGCGAGATTCTCTCTCGCGGCAGTGTAGGTGATTGCTTTCATATGGACAGGAAAGTGTCCAGAATGACGCGAAAGTCAATTTTCGATTCTTCGCCCACGTGGAGTCCTCACGCGAAGGGGGCGGAGCCCCTGGAGTTGTGAGCGAGGACTTGATATGCCTCATGTTATGAGATTTTGAGTGATGTTATTTGCTATATTATACATATTCTTGGGAAGGATGTAATCCCGGATTTTCAACATTTTATGTGTAAAACGAAAAGCAGTTACAGAGAGCTAGTTATCGAAACCTTTGGTAAGTTTATCACCAAGAACGTAACCCAAGCACATACCAGCTAGTAGTCCTATCGAAAGTGCTGGAACGCCCAGGATGCTGTCTCCGAAGACAGTGTTGGCTGCGGCACCAAAAGCCACGCCGAAACAAGCTCCTAATGAGGCTGCTTGAATTTTTTTAGATTTCTCTGATTTCATTTTATCTTACTTATTTTAGATTTATAATGCGTGAAGGCATTGATCCTATCAGGTAAATGTTACCAATAGGTTACCGAATTCAATTCTTCGCATATCGCCAAAGACTCACGACGTAGGGCACGCAGCGTCCGGAGTTGTGAGCTCTGCCTGGTTCGAACATATTGTATTCGTACTCATGTTTGAATTGTGCGGATTACGAGTACGTCCCCATTCGGGCTCACGTAAACTATGTTTCCTTTTAATCGTTCCCTAAACGGACTGAAAGCTTCGATTAGGGATTCAATTTTTTCAGGGTTGTTTTTGTAAATGGTCCTAATGGACTTCTCAATCACGTCCAGATATACGTGTGATGCTAGTTTTAGATGCTCTTCAATCGATTCTTTTAAGTCTGCTTTATGCATCTCATCCTTAGTGTGCTCAAAGAACTCGACATGGAAGTCTTCTAAGGAGATCCGAACTGGAACAAAGGCTCTATTCGGGAACCCTTCTTCCTCGAAGAAATCTACACTATGAGCCCCCAGTTGATTTCTGATACGCCTGATTTGAAGACTTTCTAAGTCTTCTCTCATTTTGGAATAATTTGGATGCTGAAAGAACTTCGCCAAGCTAAGCAGGGCATTTTGCTGCAGGTATACCGCGTTGAGTAGGCCATAAAGTCTCAAATACTTTTCTCCCAACTCGTCATACTTAGTTGGGCCGCTAATGCCAAATTTTAGGAAGTTCTGAATGGCAGCGTTTGAATCCTCCAGAATGTCTTCTGAGGCGAGAATGTAGTTCCAATCACTTTCGTCGTTTAATTTTAGGCACGATCTTACGTGCTTCTTAAAGTCGTTCGTTTCCTTCTTGAAAATCTTCTCGCGAGTGAGATTAACGAACATGTCGTTGATCTTACACAAAAGCTCTGCCCAATCTAAATTCATTCTTCGA